>JBKBRQ010000126.1:0-8113 GCA_046292055.1 Spirosomataceae bacterium
GTTCAAACGGTTGGTCTTGGGTTTTCGGCGAATTTAGTGCGTGGGTACGAACTGAATGTCATTGATGGACAGACGTTTTTCTTGGGTAAGACGAATTTTAAATACAAACTATTTGACAAAGTTTTTGACTTGAGCAAGTTGATTAAAATCAAGCAATTTAATACGTTACCAATTGCGAGTTATGCCACTTTTTATGCAGATGCGGGCTATGTACGGAATACCGTCCCACAAAATAGCAATACAAGTTTGGGGAATAAATGGCTGTACGGAGGAGGAGTTGGGTTAGATATTATTACATTTTACAATACCATTGGGCGATTTAATTACTCCGTCAATCGGGAAGGAGAAGGGAGAGTTTATTTTACGGTAGTGCGTGGATTTTAGGCAAAATGAAAGGGCTATTGGTATGTTTGTAAAAGACAAACGATGTCTGTTTGGGGTTATGACTGTGTTTTATTTGCCAAACAATAATTTATAATACGTGCTATTTATTAAATAAAATTTTGTAAATAATTCAAAAAATTTAGAATTGTGCTGAAAAATTGCAAAAATAACGAATATTTTTTGTTTTTAGCTCTAATTCATTTACATTTGATTTTAATGTAGTACGTGCGCAAAATGACATGAACGGATAACGAGCAATTTAAGTGCAAAGTCCCTCTAGACGAAAAAGATGAATACCAATGAATACGAAACAAGATGACGGCATGGAAATTCCAGAAAACATAAGTATGCAAGAAAAACGAATTTTGCATTTACTAGCCCAAGGTAAACAGAATAAGTACATCGCAGAAGCCTTTTGTTTGAGCGAGCATACTGTAAAAAATCACAAAGCCAATCTTTGTCGCAAATTAAACCTTACCAGTACCACAGAATTATATTTTTGGGCAATAAGGAATACAGCGATTGTGCAACAATGGCACAATCAACTAGAATAAAAATGAATAATACAATTTACTAAATTTATGAAAAGGGTATAAAATAGTAAAATGTACTATTGTAAGAATAAGTATGAATTATCAAATTTGTCAAAATGGGAAAGTTTTTTAATTTCGATTTGGTAAATCTCACGTGCTTCTATTTTTTGAAAATACAGTTTTAGACTTATGTACCAGAAAAATAAATTTAGCGGTAAAACTCGTACGTATATGGTTGCCTAAATTGACTTTATTTTTAATTTACATTGGATATTCTGATTCCTGAAGAGAAGGTTTATTTACTTGGTTAACAAGTTTTTTGGTGAAAGTCATAGGCGTAAATCACGAACGAATGTGACTTCTTTACTACTCTAAACAGAGAGAAATTATACATTTTCCCTAATTGCTTGCATCCATTATCATGATATTCTTTCTCAATCTAAAAATGAATTAATATGTATAAAAATTATACTCTCTTCTTAGTATGCTGCCTATGGGCTTTCAGAGTTGGCGCACAAAACAAAAATACACAGGTATTAGAAAACATTCAACAGAAATTAACGTGGAACACAAGTAAGGATTCACTTATGCTGTTTATCCAAACAATGGATAAAATGACAAGTGAAAAGCCCAATCCATACACGAATTATTGGAACGCATACGCCAAATATTTACTCTATTTTGAGTTTAATCTCAAAAACGAAGAAGAAAATAGGAAAGCAGAACAAACATTAGAGGGTGCTATGAAACTTATCGAAAAAATCCCCAATAAATCATCAGAACATTATGCTCTCTTGTCTTTACTTGGCGGGTTGCAACTAAACTTCACGAGCACACTCATGTTGCCTTTTCGGGCATCTAATGTGGGTAAAAATGCAGAGAAAGCCATTGAATTGAATCCCACCAATATGCGGGCATATCTGGCATTAGGTATCTATGATTACTACACACCAAAAATGTATGGTGGCATGAAAGTAACCGAGAAAAATTTGAAAAAAGCCTTGTCTTTACCAGACAAATCAGACCCAAACCCATTTGCCCCCGAATGGGGTCGGGCGGATGCGTATTTGTATTTAGTTAAATATTATAAGTACGAGAAAAAAATCACGGATGCTAAAAAGTACCTGGAAGACGGGCTAAAGTTGTATCCAAATTTTGAATTGTTACAAAAAATGAAAGCTAAACTAGAATAAGTATTTTCGTCCAAACAGATTAAACGATATAAATTGTTGAATGTATTTATAGTTAATTGATTATTAGCTATTTGTGTGAAATTTTAATACTAGTTAATAGTTAAAAATAGTTGTAGATACCGAATAGACTTATCTCTAAAGTTGTAGAAAATCCGATTTAAATCCATCTTATTCCCATTCTTGATCCGTTTACTTTAATGTGCATGAAAGTCACTCGCATCATACTGTTTATATTACTTCCATTCGCTACTTTTTGTCAAAAAGTAGTATGTGTGAGGGGGGTAATAAGTGATAAAAAAAGCAAAGAACCACTTATTGGAGCAAGCCTTTATCTAATCAAAGCAAATACAAGTACGACAACCGACTTAGATGGTTATTTTGAAATTTGTGGAATCCGTCAAAATTACTCCGATACATTAAAAATTTCTTATGTTGGTTACGAACAGTTATTTCAAATGATTGAAACCAAACAAGAAGACTCTGTATGGCTTGATTTATATCTTATTCCATCTAAAAATACACAGTTAGCAGAGGTAACTATCAAAGCAAATTTGCCAATTAGCGAAGATTTTGTGGTAAATAAGTTGAGTTTTTTAGATGTAGTCTTAAATCCCTCTTCCTCCGCTGACCCACTATTGGCTGTTCGTTCTCTTCCTTCTTCGACTACCACGGATGAATCTGCAAGTATTAGTCTTAGAGGAAGTTCACCTGCGCAAACAGGTATTTTTTTAAACGAAGTGCCCATCTATGATGCAGTCAAGTTTGCCCAGTTGTCAGGAATAGGCACCTTCAGTATTTTTAACATAAATCTGATTAAGAATATATTGGTTTTCCCAAGTAATCCGCCCTTAGAATATGGAAATTCGGGAGCTGGATTAATCAGTTTGACCACCGATGAAAAACAGACGAGTAATTTCGCTGAATTTTCGGTCGGATTAGCACAATATGGATGTATAGCAGGTGTGGCAGTCGGCAAAAAAAGTATGTTGAAATTATTTGGGAATTACCAACTGCACAATGGCTTAAAGTCATTTTCTCCCAAAGCATTTGAAGACTTAACTCGTTTTAATCTCGCAGATGCTGGTTTTCATTGGTCATCCCGCCTGAATAAAAACTGGCAAATGAAACTTTTTTTTTATTCGATTCATGAAAAATATATTGTTGATTTTACTCATCCCTCACTCAAAGAAAAGTTAGATTATTCGTATCAAAAAAATAGATTTTTTTACACGTCTTCTCTCGAAAAGACCCACGAACGTTATGTTTTTACCCTAAAACATGGATTCAGTAAAGGGGAGCAACATGATTTTGTTGGGAATTACGATAATCAATTGGCTACACATGACCTGTTTTTCGGTGCAGATTATCGTTATTTTTTTACTGAAAAATTTACGCTAAAAACGGGTATCAGCCTTGACTCGCGCACGTTTAAATTGGACAGTTACTTTCCAATTAATTCGTTTGATTACCGCGAAGAATCATTTACTTTTCGAGATACTTCTACTTTCGGAAGAAGCATAAATGAATCGTATTTATACGCCAAATATCTGTTTTCAAAAAAGTTTACGGCTGGGTTGGGCGTTAGAAAAAACGTGACAAAAATGGAGGATAATTATTGGAGTTGGCAGGCACATTTTCGACGTTCTTTTGCCGAAACACACTACCTTAATTTTTCTATCGGTGAAAGTAATTCCTTCGATAGGGTGGGGTTTCAACGTTTTCAAGGGGTGAAAACTTTTCAGTATTCCCTAGATTATGCTTTTGAAACAGAAAAGACAAAAGCTTCTTTAGCCTTGTATAGAAAAAGTGAAAAATATGCTTCTTTTCTACAAAAAACACAAGGATTTGAGCTTTTTTATAGGAGAATGATGAAAAAATGGATTATTGAATTCGCGTATTCAACAATCGGAAGTAAAATAAATGATAGCATAGACGTGTATAATTCGGCGTATCATATACCTCATTTTCTGAAAAATACAGTTCAATTAGAACTTCCTTTTTTAAATCTAGGAATTACTACAAACTTCCGTTCGGGTACTCCTTTTACCCCAATAAGTGAAGGCCGTAAAAATGAGGAGTTAGCTGTTTTTGAACCCATTTATTCCTCGAAAAATAGTGGAACACAATCTTCTTATTTTCGGACGGACTTACTCCTGAGTAAAACCATTCGTAGCAAAAAGAATACGAATGGTTTAGTCTTATACTTGACTGTAGGTAATGTATTTAAGGTATTGAATACAAGAGACTTTGCCTATAATTTTGATTATACAGGAAAAACGGAAATATACTTTCAAAGAAGGACACTTTACTTTGGATTAACTTATTCTATAAAATAAAATATGAAAAAAATAGCTACTTTACTTCTCTTCATCATCTTCTCGATTGAGTTTGCAAATGCACAACAATTTATGTTACACGGGCGAATTATTGATGCGCAAAGCCGTGAAGAAGTTGTAGGAGTTGTGGTTTCATCCAAGAATACGGCAACAACAACAGACTCGCGTGGATTATTTGCCCTAATGGCAACCAAAAATGACACAGTATCCGTTTCCATGATAGGTTACGAAAAATATGTATTTTTAGTACAAAATGAGGATTCTGTTACTATAAAGCTGAAAACGAAAAGTACGCAATTAAGTGAACTAATTGTGAAAGCGGATAAGCTGAGCAACCTTCAAACGCCAGGTCGTTTGGAAATTAGAAAGGATATCTTACAAAAATCCCATGGTTTGCTTGAAGACCCCATGCAAACCATTACCAAAATGCCCGGTGTAGCTAGAGTTGGCGATTTATTTACACCCTCGCAGATTTATATTAGAGGAGGTAGCCCCGATGAAATATTATTTCTATTAGATAATACACCCGTTTCGTGGCCCTGGTATTTTGGTGGGCAAAAGTCCATGTTTAATACCGATATTATCAAAGATATAGAGTTGATAACAGGGGGTTTTTCGGCAGCATTTGGAAATTATTTGTCGTCAGTGATGAATGTATCGTTGAAAGACGGTAGTTTCCAAGAAACACACGGAAGCGTATCCATGGGAATATATAATGCGCAGGGCTATATGGAAACTCCATTGATAAAAAATAAATTTTCGTTGCTACTTGCGGCAAGAAGTACCTATATAGACAAGGTTTTAAAGAATGCAAGTTTCCCAACACCAAGTCTTTTTGATGCAAATGTGAAACTAGCCTACCAAGTCAATCCTAAAAATCTAATCACTTTTACAAATACAATTTCTGATGAAAGCGTTGATTATCAGTCAAATGATGATGGTGTTCTGACTAAAATTTGGAGCAAGGGTAAGAAAAATACACAAAGTTTGATGTGGCAAGGGCAAATTTCAGATAAAGTCTATAACAAACTAATTTTTACCCATAATGCAAATCAAGATGATTTTGAGCTGGACGATTCAGAAAAAATGGAAATCACAAGCAATACATTTGGTTTTCGCAATGACTTGACTTTTTTTCTAAGCCAAAATAATTTAATAAAAACAGGTCTTGAAGGTTACTCTACAAAGTATGCAATAGATGGATTTGAAGTAATTCGTATTAGTTTGACTAATCCAGCTGAACCGACTCAAAACCAAAATGTTTATCAAATAGAAGACAAGCTGGCTAGAATGGGAGCCTACGTTCTGTACGAAGGGAAAATTTGGGGGAAATTACAAACGAACTCGGGTTTACGTTGGGATACTAACCTTACGAATGGAACTATTTCGCCACGTATTAAATTAGTATATCCGTTCAAAAATACATCCATTCATACTTCTTGGGGAGAGTATTATCAATTTGCTGGTATTGGTGTAAAAAATGCAAATGAACTTCCTGCAAGTAAGGCTACACATTATATTTTGGGGATTAAACAACGAATGAATTCCCAGTTCTCTGGCTGGGCGGAAATATATTTGAAAGATTATTCTACACTTTATTTAGTCCGAGATGGAGGAAACTACGAGGCTACAGGAGAGGGGAGTAGTAGAGGTATTGAGTTTTTTTTAGAGAAAAATCAAGGAAAAATCCAAGGTTGGCTGTCTTATAGTCTTTCAAAAAGTGAGCGAATCAATGCATTTGATAAAAAATTATATGATGCTAGTTTTGATCAAAGACATATTTTCAATACGAATTTGGAATGGCAAATCAGTAAAGGAAATTCGTATTTACCGTCTTCATTACAAGCTATTTACCGTTTTGAGACAGGCAGGCCATATACCCCTACTATCAGTGGTTTCAGACAAAATGATGCATGGTTTCCTGTGAGAGGAGCTATCAATTCTTTGCGGTACCCCAATTACAATAACCTTAACATTCGGATTGAATGGTTGAGCACTATGAAAAAGGCTAGGAATTTAAAAAGTTATTTTGAGATTTGGAATGTATTGGATGCTAAAAATCCAATTGGTTTAACTACTAGATTCGACGAAAGTTTTACTAATTCAGTTAAACAAACATTTAGTTATGCCTTTGGACGGCTATTTGGTGGCGGTGTTATTTTTGGTTTTTAACTTATTTAATTTAACCAATATAACCCCATGCTTCTAAGAACTATTCAAACAAAACCAATCTTATTTTCGCTGTTCTTTTTTGTGTGTATGTTTGCGTTACACAAACTACCGTTAGCTGCTTTTCTTCAAAATACATCGGGTTATACTGCCGTTTTTGCGACTTTGGCGAGTAAACTCATCTTCAATATCATTATTATAGGGAGCGCTTATTTGCTTTGCGTTCGAACAGACAATACAAAGCTTGGTGGACTCCAATTGCTTACTTTTAGAAACTTTTATCTC
The DNA here is from genome assembly GCA_046292055.1 of Spirosomataceae bacterium. GTDB lineage: Bacteria > Bacteroidota > Bacteroidia > Cytophagales > Spirosomataceae > CAYNRA01. Next base: position 6,901 of record JBKBRQ010000126.1, read on the forward strand.
TTTGCACTCCCCGTATTGTATATATGCTTGATGACTCAAAACTTTGCACGGGTAAGGACTGTTGAGTCTCCAGATTTTTTTTCACCCTTGATGCTCTTGTTTTTTTTCAAATCACTTTCTATAGGTTTTTTGGAAGAAGTTACCTTCAGAAGCTTATTTCAGAGTTTGATACTTAAAAAATACTATGCATCCCACGGAATTTATTTTTGTGTAACAATTGTGTCCCTTTTGTTTGGTTTTGGACACATCATAAACCTTATTAACCTAAATTATTCGCTCATCGGGGTGTTTTCCCAAATTGCTTTTGCTTTTTGTGTTGGATTCTTATTTAGTTCCTTAGTCATTGCTACACAAAATGTTTATCCTATCGGGATAATCCACGCACTAAACCATTTTTCTTCAAATATTATTCTGGTATTTCCTCAGTATTTTGCCAACCCTAGTACAGCTGATAGAAATAGTAGTACGCTCGAAATTGCCGGTTCGGTACTTCTTACCCTCGTTATATTCGGCATACCGACAATTGTGCCGAGTTATTATATTTTAAATCGGTTTAAACCAGTTCTATCCTGAATAAATAACCTCGTATTCGGTGTAAATACAAAGCTGGTTTCGCACTTTAAAATAGGGCTTTTTTATAGGTCGTAGCAACTTTTAGGAGCCTTTTATATCCTAAAAGACTCCTAAAAAATACATTATATTTCTTCTTCCAATAAAGGTAAGTATCTTTCATTCAGGACTTTACGATGGTGAAGTCCATGCCCGACAATCATAAACCCAACAGCCAATACCGTAATAGAGCCGACAAAAGTTTCTCCCTTTTGTTTGAGCATCGTATCCGTGAAACTTCCAAATAAAGCCAATGTAGATTCTCGAACAAGCGCGTATTCCTGGAGGAGTTCTTCTATCGAACGTTCTTCGGCGGCACTATTCTTCGCAAAGAAATCCTCATCAAATCCAGGCAGAAGAGTTGTGTCTTTGCGAGCAAAACGGAGCGCGCGGTAATTCATGATTCGTTCAGTATCAATAAGATGCTGCAAAATAGTCCGAACCGTCCATTTTCCTGGCAAATACACGTTTTGATTCAATGCGTTAAGTTTGTCTAGGTCAGCAAAAACGGAAGTCGGGTGATACATGCGGAGAGCCTCTAACAAATCGACATCATCTACAAGATGAATGTACCTGTCAAAAAAAGCAGGCATTTTTGTGATAG
>JBKBRQ010000127.1:0-8092 GCA_046292055.1 Spirosomataceae bacterium
AGAGCGAACCGCCAAACAATCGAACTAAGTCAAACCTTTTCAATATGGCAAATTTTGAACTCAGTAAAGAGTATTTACTAACTATTGAGGAAGCCATTGACAAGCGCGATGAGGCATTCCTACAAAAAGAATTAGAAGACTTATTTCCAGCCGATATTGCCACTATTTTGTACGAAGTAGATGGCGAAAAAGCACACTATTTGCTTCAATTGGTAGATACAGACCTAGGGGCAGATATTCTATCCAATATTGACTCAGATGACCGAAAAAAATTCATCCGAGAACAATTTACAGTAGAAGAAATCGCGAAATACGTCAATTTATTTGATTCAGATGATGCGGTTGACCTACTCAACGAGCAACCCATTGAAATCCGTGAACAAGTCATTGCCTTGCTTGAAGACCGCGAACAAGCGCGATTCATCATTGACTTAATGCACTACCCAGAAGATGTGGCAGGCGGCTTAATGCAAAAAGAGCTTGTAAAAGTTACTACGCTACAGACAGTCAGTGAATGTGTGGAGGTCATCCGCAAACAAGCAGAGCAAGTGGATAAAGTCTATGCCGTTTATGTCGTCGATGAGATGGAAAAACTGCAAGGAATCGTCTCACTGAAGCAAATTGTGCTAGCACGGAAAAATACAAAAATTGAGAATATCTGTGAACGAGATATTGTGTTTGTCGAAACGACAAAACCAGCTACAGAAATTGCTGAAATCATGCAACGTTACGACTTAGAAGCCATTCCGGTAGTGAATACACTTGGTAGACTTCTGGGACGTATCACCATTGACGACGTTGTCGATTTTATCACAGACAAAGCCGAAGAGGACATCCAAGTTATGTCCGGGATTACCGGTGAAGCTGAAGAAGACGACAGCGTTTGGGTTTTGGCAAAAGCGCGTCTTCCTTGGTTGATTATCGGGGTTATCGGGAGTTTATTGGCAGCAACTGTCATCAAATCATTTGAAGACGGATTATCAAAAATCACTGCATTGGCGTTGTTCATTCCCATCATGGGGTCAACGGGTGGGAATGTCGGGATTCAAACTTCCTCTTTGATTGTACAAAGTTTAGCTGAAAAAGCGGGACTAGAAATCAGTTTGGGAAAACGTCTAACGAAAATCATCGCAGTCGCCTTACTGAACGGTTTTGTTATTGGTGCACTAGCCGGTTTATACGTTTACCTCATTGGTGAGCCCACCTTATTTTGGGTAGTCTGTACTTCCCTCCTATCTGTGGTTATTTTGGCGTCATTTATGGGAACCATCACGCCCTTGATTTTGCATCATTTCGGGATTAACCCAGCTATGGCATCCGGCCCGTTTATCACAACTGCAAACGATTTGGTCGGGATTGGTACTTATTTTGGCATTGCACATCTATTACTTCATATTTAATTTAAGCATGATTGCAGTTATCCAACGCGTTTCGTCGGCACAAGTAGTAGTTGACGAACAAGTAACGGGAAAAATTAACAAAGGTTTTTTGGTTCTTCTTGGCATTACACACAGCGATACAGACGAGGATTTGAGCTGGTTAATGCAAAAGATTATCGGTTTACGTGTTTTCTCGGATACGGAAGGAAAAATGAACTTGAACCTTCAGGCAGTGGATGGGAATATCTTGTTGGTTAGTCAGTTTACGTTATTTGCTTCTACGAAAAAGGGAAACCGTCCTTCGTTTACTGAGGCGGCTCCTCCATCTATTGCAATTCCTTTTTACGAGAAAGCCATTGCTTGGTTGTCTGAGGAGTTGGGAAAAGAAGTGCAGACAGGTATTTTCGGGGCAGATATGCAGGTGACGTTGGTCAATGACGGCCCAGTCACGATTTACATAGATACGAAAGATAGGAAGTGAGATTGAAAAACACTCTACTTTCCAATTATTTCAGATGAATATGATGCCCTTGTAACCTTCAGACCGTAGGACTTGTATATAAAACATACAACCTAACGACTATCTTGTTTGGTAAAATTAAACTAATATCAATGACAACCATCGTTTATATCATTTCTGCCTTCATCATTATTTCAAAGTTTTTGGACTGTTACACTACATCATCACAAATAACAGCAATAACTCAAGAAAAAAATCCAATTGCCAGCAAAATCATGGAACGTATAGGTATTCAGACTACCATTTGGGGATTTTTTGGTTTATCAGCCCTTATAGTAAGTATATCTGTTTGGTCAATATTCCGGTTTTATGACACACTACTTTACAAGAGTCTCTATGTTATACTTGGACTATTCATTTCATTGATACAATTTGCTGTTGCTCATACAAATCAAACAAAGCGTTTAAACAGAATTACAAGATTTTTATTGAATAAATCGTAAAAAGTAGCTGATTATCTATTGATTATTACCGTGAAGAATTCACATACATATTTTTATAAGCTACACAATATTTTCTTAAAGCAAATAGCTGAGAAATGAAGTAACAGTTATACTATAACTAGGCAGGTCTTCAGAATCACTTAGCCAAAATCAATATCTTAAAGACTTTTCTAAGCAAGTTTTATTCTATTGGGGCCGTTTTCCCCTAATTCAAATCCAAGATTTGAATTACGTACCTTTCATTTCCATATACACTCTTTTCAAAATTATGACCTAGGTAATGGTTTTTCCTTTCATAATTAGCTAATTTGTTTGCAAAATATATCTTTCTATGCAAACTCAAGGAAATGTAATCAGCGACCGTGTCCTAGACTTTTTGGTTAAATTCCCACCCTTTCATTTACTTCAACAAGAAGATATCCAATCTCTTGCCAAAGGGGTTATCATTCAATATTATCAGCCTGGAGAAGTAATCTTCAAGGAAGGGGAGCAGCCAGGAGACGTTTTCTATGTGGTTCGGAAAGGTGCTGTCAATCTATGGCATAACCAAGAACTTATGGACCAATGCGACGAAGGAGATATTCTTGGTATTCGCTCTCTCATTGTTAAAAAGCCTTACATCGCCACTGCACAATGCTCGGAGGAATCACTTATCTACGCCATTCCTAACTCTATTTTCGAACCCTTTCTCTCACAATATGCCGATATTTCCCTGTTTTTCGCAGCAGGATTTGCAGCAGGCAAAACTGTTTTTCGACACGAACAAGAAAGTAATACCTCCCTACATGCTGTTGCTGTTGCCTCCTATGGGCAAGCAGGCGTTTCCAGTTTTGCAACTGTCGCTCCCAAATTTTTCCGAGTTTCTACTCAGCCAGATGTCTCTATCCAGGCAGTTGCCCAACAAATGAGAGAAGCACAAGTAGGTTCCATGATTATCGTAAATGAAAAGGAGCATCCTATCGGAATCGTAACTGACAAAGATTTTCGAAATAAAGTAGGTACCGGACTCCTATCTATCCATGAGCCTATCTCCACAATGATGAGTAGCCCCGTTTCTTGTATTCATCAAAGTCCTACGATTAATGAAGTCATGATGCGCTTCATGAAACACCGCTTTCATCACCTTTGTATTACAGAGGACGGTACCGACCAATCGCCACTGATTAGCGTTATCTCCGACCACGATATTATGCTCGAAAAGGGAGATAATCCTGCGTCTCTACTCAAAAAAGTCCGTAAAGCTACCTCCATGGAAGAATTAACCAACTCCCGCTTGCGGCTCGAGAAATTAATTCAAGATTATCTTGAAAAGGATGTAACCATCGACTTTGTTGCTTCTATCTCTTCTGAAATCGAGGAATCCCTCATCGAGAAAATCATCACGTTCGGCATAGATAAGCTACAACACGAAGGTTTCGGAACTCCACCTTGTTCTTTTGCTTGGCTAGCGCTCGGTAGTCAGGGCCGAAAAGAACAGCTACTTCGTACCGACCAAGACAATGCCTTGCTCTACGAATTAGAATCGGAACATGCAAAAAGTTATTTCCTAAAATTAGCTGAATTCATTAATGACGGCATAGAACAAATAGGATTCCAAAAGTGCCCTGCTGGAATCATGGGCTCTAATCCACAATGGTGTCTTTCTCTAAACGAATGGAAAAAACTTTTTCATGATTGGATTGCGTCTCCTTCTCCGACTGCTATCTTGAACAGCACTATTTTCTTTGATTTTAGATCGGTTTATGGCAATGAACTTCTCGTTCACGAACTTCGGCAATATATTTTTCAAGAAACACAAAACAATGAGGTTTTTGTCAGTAAACTAGCACAAAATGCCTTGTTAAATCCACCTCCACTTAGTTTTTTTAGAAATATGTTGCTAGAAAAAGACGGGGAACACAAAGATTTATTCGATATAAAAGCCCGCGCAATGGTTCCCTTAGCCGATATCGCTCGTGTGCTAGCTATTCAACATCAAATTGATTCCACAACCAGCACCTATGAACGGTTTAATGTACTCGCTAGCATTGAAAAAGACAAATCTCTTTTTGAAGATGCTGCTCTTGCCTATAAATTTCTAATGAAAACACGTACCTCACAAGGTATTGAGGAAAATACTGACGGGCGATATATTGATCCAAAAAAACTCAATAAACTTCGTCGTCATGTACTTAGAACTATATTTGACACCATTCATGAGCTACAAAGTTTACTGAAAGTACGTTTTAGAACCACTTTGATGAATTAAGATATTGTATATATGTCTATCTTCCACTTTTTTAAAGCACCTAAAATCAATCAACCTCAAATTATTTTGGACTATCTCGCTAAAAAAGGAAATCCTGGCGAGAAAATCATCGCTTTTGATACAGAAACAACAGGTTTGAATCCAAATAAAGACCAAATTGTATCTATTGGAGCAGTAGCAATAAATGATTTTCAACTTTTTATATCTCAGGTTTTTTACCAAGAATTGGCTGTCTTTACCTCCCATACCCATTTGAATAAAGAAAGTTTTTCTATTCATGAGATTATCTCCGCACCTAGTCAACAAACAGAGAAGGAAGTCTTACTCCAGTTTATTGAGTTCATTGAAAATCATTCATTGCTTGGACATCATGTACATTTTGACATTAAAATTGTCAACACGGCTCTCAAAAAGCATTTTAATATACAATTGTATAATCACGCATTAGATACTTTTTCTATCGCACTGAAACATGATTTCGGGGGACAAGTACCGGCACAGTTTCCTCAAAAAAAATACACACTAGATGCACTATGTTCACGTTTTCAAATTGAGGTACAAGATAGACACCATGCGCTTGGAGATGCGTTTCTTACGGCTCGCTTGTATTGGTCACTCATTCGAAATAATAAATAATCAAACCTTCCGCATAAAAAAAGTCGGCTCTAAGATAGTAGAACCGACTTTTCTATTTATTATACTTAATTATCTACTCATATACATATTTCTCTCCGAGTAAACTTTCAAGAAGAAATCATCTGTCAAGTCATCAATAAAATAAATTCCTTCTCCCGTTGACTTCATCTCTGGGCCTAATTCTTTGTTTACATTTGGGAATTTATTAAACGAAAATACAGGGATTTTAATCGCATATCCTTCTTTTACAGGATTAAAGTCAAAGTCTGCTACTTTTGCACCTAACATCACTTTTGTCGCATAATTTACATACGGTTCTTGGTATGCTTTACAGATGAAAGGAACTGTCCGTGAAGCTCTTGGATTTGCCTCAATAACATATACTTTTTCATCTTTAATCGCGAACTGAATGTTTATTAATCCTTTGGTATCCAGAGCAATAGCAATTTTCTTCGTATATTCTTCGATTTGTGCAATGACATTTTCACTCAAATCAAACGCTGGTAAAACTGCATACGAGTCACCCGAATGAATACCGGCAGGTTCAATATGCTCCATGATTCCGATAATATACGCATCTGTACCGTCACAAATAGCATCTGCCTCCGCTTCAATTGCGTTCTCAAGGAAGTGATCCAACAAAATTTTATTATCCGGAATATCCGTCAAGATTTTTACCACATGTTGTTCCAATTCTTGCTCATTGATGACGATTTTCATACTCTGCCCACCCAAAACATAGCTTGGACGTACCAAAAGTGGAAAACCGAGCGACTTGGAGACTTCTACTGCTTGGTCTGCTGTACGAACTGTCGAAAATAATGGATACGGAATTTCCAATTCTCTCAATTTCTCTGAGAATCGTCCTCTGTCTTCCGCTAAATCAAGTGCTTCGTACGAAGTACCAATGATTTTAACTCCAAATTTGGTCAACTTTTCAGCCATTTTCAAGGCTGTCTGTCCACCCAATTGTACAATTACACCTTCTGGTTTCTCGTGCAAAATAATGTCATACACGTGCTCCCAAAATACAGGCTCAAAGTATAATTTATCTGCAATATCTGGATCTGTAGAAACTGTTTCAGGATTACAGTTGATCATAATAGTCTCATATCCACATTCTTTTGCTGCCAAAACACCGTGTACACAAGAATAATCAAACTCAATTCCTTGCCCAATTCTATTTGGGCCAGAGCCCAATACCACAATTTTTTTCTTATCTGAAACCACCGATTCGTTATCAGGGTTTGCTTGATTCACATTGAAGGTCGAGTAATAATAAGGCGTTTTTGCTTCAAACTCTGCCGAACACGTATCTACGCATTTATAAGCCCTCTTTATACCAAGGTCATGTCTTTTTTGGAAGACCTCACTCTCTAAACAATGCAACAAATGTGCAATTTGTCGGTCAGCATACCCTTTTTGCTTTGCTGTTTCCAACAAATCAGCTGGTAGCGTGTCTAGTTTATAACTTTCAATACTTTTTTCTAGATGGATTAATTCCTCAATTTGACGAAGGAACCAACTATCAATCTTGGTTAATTTCTGAATTGTATTGAATGATAAACCCGCCTTAAAAGCGTCATACACATGGAAAAGTCTATCCCAAGATGGGTTTGCAAGACTGTACTTCAATCTATCTTGGTCTTTTTCCTCTTTTCCATCGGCTCCTAGTCCATTTCGGCCAATTTCAAGTGATTGACATGCTTTCTGAAGTGCTTCTTGGAAGTTTCTACCAATACCCATTGTTTCACCAACAGATTTCATCTGAAGACCCAAACGCTTATCCGAACCCGGGAACTTATCAAAATTCCATCTTGGAACTTTCACGATTACATAATCAATCGCAGGTTCAAAAAATGCAGAGGTACTACCCGTGATAGGGTTCATCAATTCATCGAGGTTGTAACCAATCGCCATTTTAGCTGCAATTTTTGCAATCGGATAACCCGTCGCTTTGGATGCCAAAGCAGAAGATCTACTCACACGAGGATTAATTTCGATGGCGATAATCTCATCTGTTACAGGATTCAATGAAAACTGTACGTTGCAACCACCTGCAAATTGACCAATTCCATTCATCATGGCAATGGCCATATCCCGCATTTTCTGATAAATGGTATCGGGCAGTGTCATCGCTGGTGCTACCGTAATGGAATCTCCCGTATGCACGCCCATTGGGTCAAAGTTTTCAATCGTACAAATAATGACGATGTTCCCTTTATTATCTCTGAGGAGCTCAAGTTCGTATTCTTTCCAACCTAAGATAGATTGCTCAACCAAAACTTCATGTACAGGAGATGCGTGAAGACCACTGTTGAGTGCTTTATCAAACTCTTCTGGCGTATTTACAAAACCTCCACCTGTTCCACCCAAGGTAAAAGAAGGTCTAATGACGAGTGGGAAACCGATTTCTTGGGCAATTTCTTTGCCTTCCAAAAACGATTTTGCTGTTCTTCCCTTACAGACTCCGATACCTAGTTCCAGCATTTTCAGCCTGAATTTCTCACGGTCTTCTGTGGTTTCAATCGCTTTGATATCTACACCAATGATTTCAACATCAAACTTTTTCCAGACACCTGCTTTGTCGCAGTCGATAGCCAGATTAAGTGCAGTTTGTCCTCCCATTGTAGGCAAGACCGCATCAATCGGCCTTCCCATATCTCGGTGTTTCTGTAATATTTCAACGATGGATTTTTTTTCCAGGGGTTTCAAGTACACAAAATCCGCATTCATCGGATCTGTCATAATGGTTGCTGGATTGGAATTTAATAAAATGACTTTATAACCCTCCTTCCGCAAAACTTTACAAGCCTGATTTCCACTATAATCAAACTCCACAGCTTGACCAATCACAATAGGACCA
>JBKBRQ010000128.1:0-7838 GCA_046292055.1 Spirosomataceae bacterium
AAACTATTTGCTAGATAGTCTTCGACAGATTTGAGTGTTTTGGAGACAGTTAATATTTCTCCGTTTAACAAAATAATCTCCGTATAATTGGCTTTGGCTTTAGCATACGCTATTTCATCGATTGCAATCTTTTCCAATCGATCCATTTTTCTTGTTTTCCTGGGAGACTCGGTTAATACCTTTGTCATGTTTTTCATTTGCAAATTTTGATGTTTAGAGTTAAATATAAAAAAGTCTAGTCGTTGTTTTTTTTCTCTTGTCTCCGCAAAGCTCTTATTTCTCTGCGGGATAAGCCTTGTTCTGCGTCTTTCGGTTGCTCAATCACCCTAGTATTGGACTGAGTGATTGGTTTGTTGCCTCTATTCGTACGAACTGAATCAGGATCCTCAACACGTTTATTCGGAGAGTTAGGCGTATATTCATTTGTATTCCTTGTGTCCGATTGGTTTGACAAACTGTCTAACCCACCGCCACCAAGAGTCAAGGAATCACTTGATGATCTATTCTCACTTGCATTTACATCGTTGTTTGAACAACCTGATTGCATTTTAGCTGTCATTTTGCCTGGCTTCAAGAAAGGCCCAGGTTTATAATTCACATCATTTAAACGATATATTTTATCTAAAAATAGACCAACAATAGGCAGTGCAGAGCGACTTCCTTCACCCATACTTCCCTTAAAGTGAATACTTCGGTCATCTCCACCAACCCAAACACCAGACACCAAGTCCTTGGTGAACCCGATATACCAAGCATCTGAGTTATTCGAAGTAGTCCCTGTCTTTCCACCCATTTGTCCACCTTGTTGGAAAATCGCCCAATAATTCCTCATTCGCTGACCCGTTCCACCTGCATCATCAATATTTCCCCGCAACATTTGCTGCATAAGATAAGCAGACTCTGGTGAAATGACATCTTTAGGCTCGGACTCGAATGCCTCAATGACTTTCCCATTCCGATTTTGAATTTCTTTGATAAACATAGGCTCTACTCTCTTACCTTCATTTACAAAAGCAGAATATGCACCCACCATTTCAAAAAGAGAAACATCTGAAGTTCCCAAACCAATCGAAGGCACAGCCTGCATCGGAGAACTAATACCAAATTTCTTCGCATACTCTACTACTTTCGCATAACCTACGCTCTCCGTCAATTGTACAGCAATGGAATTAATAGAACGTGCCAAAGCTTGCCGTAATGTTAGGTTTGCGTTTGAGAACATCCCATTTGCATTTTTGGGCTGCCAAGTTACCTCCTTCCCATTTTCCATGAAAGTTTTTGAGATTGGCTTGTCTTGTAAAGTAGTGCAAGGGCTGTAATTGAGTGGACCATCTATAGCAGCTGCATATACAATTGGCTTAAAAGTGGAGCCAGGTTGTCTTTTGGCTTGTCTAACATGATCGTATTGAAAGTGGTTATAGTCGATTCCGCCAACCCAAGCAACAATATGCCCAGTATACGGATTCATTGACATCATGCCACATTGTAGAATCTTTTTGTAATAGCGAAGCGAATCCATGTGACTCATGAATGTTGAGTCTGTTCCTTCATAAGTAAACCTTTTCATCGGAATTTTAAGATTCATGTAATAATTTACTGAATCTAGATTTCCCTCGTATTTCTGTTCTAATTTTTTATAATAATTCGTTCGTTTAGCGGCCGCTTCAATGAACCCCGGAATTTCTTCTCCACTCTCATATACCCACGGATTTTTATCACCCCATTGTAATTCAAAATCTTTTTGCAGCACTTTCATGTGTTCACGAACAGACTCTTCCGCTAACTCTTGTGCACGCAAATCAATGGTTGTTACAATCTTCAAGCCATCTCGATATAAGTCTATTTCCAGATCGTTCTTTTTGGCAAAATTATCAATAAACTTGGCGATTGCTGATTTTAAATAGCCAAATCCATCTTTTTCAATTTCATCCTCTTCTTCTACGTTTAGAGACAATACCAATGGTAATTGCACCAAAGAATCCACTTTTTCAGGTGTTAATACCCCCTTCTTTTGCATTAACTTAAGTACCACGTTTCTACGTCCACGCGACCTTTCTGGGTTTCTAATCGGGTTATAATACGTTGTTGCTTTTTGCAATCCAATCAAAACGGCTGCTTCTTGTGGCGCTAAATCAATGGGTTCTTTGTTGAAGAATGTCTTTGCCGCTGTTTTGATTCCATAAGAGTTATTCCCATAAGAAACAGTATTCAGATACATGGTAATAATCTCTTTTTTACTGAAACGTTTCTCCAATTGTATTGCTGTAATCCACTCTTTGGACTTATATACAACTGTTCTAATTCCGGGAATATGGTACAGGAGACCATGCATTTCCTTTTTTCGTGTATTGTACAAGTTTTTGGCTAACTGCTGGGTAATTGTACTTCCTCCTCCCCTTTCTCCTCCCTTGAGTAGTCCAATTAAAACACCACCCATGGAACGTAAATCAATACCTGAATGCTCTTCAAAACGAATGTCTTCTGTGGCGATAAGTGCGTCAAAAACAACGGGTGCAATCTTGTCACTTGATACAGGTTCTCTATTTTCTGCATAAAAACGACCTATTTCAGTGGTACCGTCTGCGGCAACAATCGTAGATGCTTGTGCTAACTTTGGATTTTGAAGTTCATCGACTCCGGGCATAGAGCCCATTAACCATAAAAAATTGGTGTAAATCAAAAATAGATAAATTCCGATTGACGCTAAGACACTATAAACCAGTTTATAAAACCGACGAATCATAGTATATCGCTCCCCACTTTTATCCAGCCAGCCATAAAGAACTGCTTCCTTCGCGTCAAGGAAAGCAACCCAACGGTCTTTACCAATCAATGAAATAAGTGGTTTTGACACCCATTTTGAGATAAACTCATCTATTTTTTTTACTTGTGTTTTGAACATCACAAAGGGGAGTAAGCGTTTTTGAGCGTAAAGTAATGGATTTATTAGCCAATAAAGTGCCCCCAAAATTACTTTTTTTTTCAATCTACCAAAAGACATTTTTATTAGACGGCAGCTACATCTAGAATAAAACATACTTTTAACCTCATTTCGTACCTTTTAACAAGAAAAATAACCAAGTAAACGGCAGTCTTCTTAACTTAGCTTCATCTGAAAATGATTACCTACCTTTTTCTCTCTAAATAATAAATGATTGTATGAAACATATCCTTGAAGCACATCACATTCACAAAAGTTATGCTGAACATACAGCCCTCCAAGATGTATCTATTTCAATACCAAGCGGAAGTATTTTTGGGCTTTTAGGTCCTAACGGTGCCGGAAAAACCTCACTCATCCGTATCATTAACCATATTACAGGTCCTGATTCTGGACATATTCTATTCGATGACCAACCATTAAATCCTAGTCATATCGCAAATATTGGGTACTTGACTGAAGAGATAGGGCTCTACAAAAAAATGAAAGTGGGAGATCAACTGCTTTATCTTGCCCAACTCAAAGGACTTTCTAAAAAGGAAGCTATGGATAAACTCAAATATTGGTTCAAAAAGTTTGAAATTCAGGCATGGTGGGAGAAAAACGTAGAAGATTTATCCAAAGGAATGCAACAAAAAATCCAGTTTGTTGCCACTGTTCTTCATGAACCCAAATTGATTATTTTGGATGAACCCTTTTCCGGATTTGACCCCATCAATGCGAATCTAATCAAAGACGAAATCCTAGAATTAAGAGAAAAAGGTTCTACCATTATTTTCTCTACTCACCGCATGGAATCGGTGGAAGAACTTTGTGACTACGTCGCCTTGATTCATAAATCACACAAAATCCTTGACGGTTCAAAAAAGGAAATAAAACAACAATTCAAAACAAATACCTATACCCTTGAATATGTTGGGCAACTTCCTTCTTCCGATTTATATTCGATTGTTGAATACCTGCCTGACACCGATGAGAAGAGAAAAGTAATTATCAAACTTTCTAAAGATACCCCACTACAGACACTTCAGCATTTTTTGATTGACCAAGTTGAACTGCGATTTTTTAGTGAAAATATACCATCTATGAATGAAATTTTCATTCGCTGTGTCCAAGAAAATAATTAATCTCCTAGCTATCTCCATTTACTTATGAAAAATATACTTTTAATTATCCAACGTGAATACCTCACGCGAGTTCGTAAAAAGTCATTTATTGTCATGACGATTGTCGGGCCCTTGCTCATTGCTGCCATGTACGGCATTGTTATTTGGGCGGCAGTTTCATCCATTGACCAGAAAAAAGTACTCATTGTTGACGAAAGCAAATCGTTTCAAGAGGCTTTTCAAAATACGTCTGAATATCTTTTCTCTTTCTCAGAAAAAGGGCTTTCTGACGCAAAAAATGACTATGCGACTACCAAGGAAGATGCACTTGTATTCATCCCACAAAATATTTACGATGACCCCAAGGGAGTGAAGATTTTTGCAGAAAAAGGGGTACCACTTGAACTTCAAAATACCATCGAACGTACTATCGAACGTGAAATTGAGACCCGTAAACTCACGGAAGCTGGTATCACGCGTCAAGTTCTAGAAAGTGCAAAAATGAATGTGGAAACAGAAACCATTCAACTCAGTGAAGGGGATGAAAAAGCAAGTAGCGCCGCTGCTGCAACTGCTATTGGTTTCTTTTGTGCTTTCCTCATTTATATTTCTGTATTTATCTACGGTGCGCAAGTTATGCGCGGAATTATGGAAGAAAAAACGAGCCGCATCGTGGAAGTCATCATCTCGTCTGTTCGACCTTTCCAATTAATGATTGGCAAAATTGTCGGCGTTGCACTTGTAGGACTTACCCAATTCGGTTTATGGATTGTCTTATCCTTTGGTGTACTGACGGTTGGAAGCCAGTTTTTAGGAGAAAAAATGATTTCAAAAACAGAGTTGACCAACCAACAACTCCAAAATTTATCCCCAGAGGCCCAAGAAGCAGCAAAACAACAGTTAGAAGCAACGGGACAAAACGCGGATATTTCTTTCATCTTGAATGCCTTGGATACATTACCCGTTGCCACGATTGTCATTTCGTTTATCTTTTATTTCCTTGGCGGCTACTTACTTTACAGCGCGCTTTTCGGCGCCGTTGGTTCAGCGGTGGATAGCGAAACAGATACCCAGCAATTTATGATGCCAATTACCATTCCGATTATTGCTTCTTTCATTTTCGCTCAATTTGTCATGCGTGACCCCAACGGCTCCTTGGCAATTTGGCTGTCCATGATTCCGTTTACCTCCCCAATTATCATGATGGTTCGGATTCCCTTTGGTGTACCCATTTGGCAAATAGCACTCAGTATCAGTCTTTTAATCGGTGGATTTATCTTTACTACCTGGATTGCTTCGCGTATCTACCGCGTGGGTATTTTGATGTATGGAAAAAAAGTAACTTGGAAAGAAATGGCGAAATGGCTTTTCTACAAGGGCTAATGAAAATGGCTATTTTCCAAGAGATAAAGTAAATACAGACAAAAAGGTCGGGCAAGCCCGACCTTTTTGTCTGTCCAAATTATACGCAAACTCAATACCTAATTACTTTAAATACTTTGTAAACCAAGCCACATACCGCTCGATTCTATCTTTCTGATAACTTGGTTTTGAAATTCCATGAAACTGACCAGGATATACAATTAGCTCTGTATCAATACCTAACGACTTGAGTGCTTGATACATTTGCTCACTCCCAACTGCTGGCACATTGGAGTCCTCCTGACCAACCATAAACTGAGTTGGTGTCTTGATTCTATCTGCTTTTAAGAAAGGATAGGATAATTTCACGTATTTATCAAAATTTTTCCAAGGCGAACCTAGCTCATATTCGTATTGTTGGATATACTGATCGACACCATACATAGATGAAATCATAGCCACACCTGCCCCACTTGCTCCTGCCTTGAAGCGCGTGTCTGTTGCTATGCAATAATTCGTCAAAATACCTCCATAACTCCAACCACCAATTCCCAATTTTTCAGAATCTGCAATTCCTTTTGCTACCAAAGCATCTACTGCACCGTGAATATCCATCACTTCCAAATTACCCCAATCCGCTGAAATTGCCTTATTGAAAGCTAACCCACGCCCATTTGAGCCCCTGTAGTTAACAGCAACTACATGGAAACCATTCGCTGCCAATTGCTGACGCATCATATCAAACGAATATTCGTCTTGCGCCGTCGGACCACCATGAATAAAGAAAATAGTCGGCGCTTTTTGTCCTTCAGGTACTATTGGCGAGCGATAAAGAATATTGGATACCTTTGTTCCGTCTTTACTTACAGATGTAAAACCTTCTACTTTTGCTAATGTCAAATCTTTAAAGAAGGCTTCTTGATGATTTGTCAAAACCGTCAATGCTCCATTCACATAAGAAAAAATTTCCGAGGATTTCAGCGGGTTACTCGTTAATCCAACTAATCCTGTATTTCCAGGAAAAGCCTCAAGCGAAGAGAATACACGTTCTCCACTTAAAATGGTTGTTATTTTTCTTGTTTTGACTACTGCACTAGCAATATATCTTGAGCGGTCATCTGTCACAGTAAACCAAATGGACTGGTTATCTGCTTGCCAAACAGGTGAAGAAACTGGTCTATCTAATTTTTCTGTCACGACAACTGGTGCACCGCCTTGCGCAGGAACTACACATAAAACGGACTGGTCGTACATAAAATAATTATCTGAAGAAGTAGAGCGTAGATATGCAATTTGATGACCATCTGGGCTCCAAACAGGATTTTCATCGCTGCCCGTCCACGTCGTAATCTGTCTTGTTGTGCCTCCTTTCTGTGCGTCAATCACATAAATATCCGTATTATCGTTTTTGTCTCGATCTTCCGTTTTATTACTTACGTAGGCAATTTGTTTTCCATCTGGCGACCAAACAGGAGAAGAAATACTGAATTTTCCGCTTGTTAAAGTATCCATCTTTTGGGTTGTCACATCAAACAAATACAAATGCGTGTATTTTTCAGAAATATATCCCTCTCCATCTTGTTTGAACTTAAAACGGTTCACAACAATGGGTTTTGGCGTTTTTGTTTTGCTCGTATCTACTTGTTGCGAAATCGCTAGGGCAATTTTAGACCCATCAGGCGACCAAGCATACTCCCTGATTGACCCTTTTTTCAGTTTAGTAAGTGCCTTGGCTTCTCCTCCTTTTCTATTCAAAACATACACTTGCGTTGTTGCATCTGTACCTCTTTTTGCTAAAAAAGAAAGAAATTTACCATCTGGGCTCCATTCAGGTGCACTTTCCCCCTCTTTGGTGAATGTCAGCTGAACAACCTCTTTGGATGTTGGTGAAACCATGTAAATATCACTCGAACGGCTGTCTGCCACAGAGTCAACTTGAGATACGGTATAAGCAACCCACTGCCCATCAGGTGACATTTTTGGGCTACCAACCCCTACCACTTTATAAACATCAGCCGGTTTTAAAACGCGCGATGTTGACGTTTGAGCAGAAACTACCCAACTAGAAAAAACACCTGCTACTAGTAGAATTAATTGACGCATAAATGATTTGATAATTTTAATTCATTCGAATGTACAGTTTTCTCGTTTTTCAAACTGCATCCAACGCTCAACTGTTTAATTTTCTCGACCAACGAGCCCGAACTTCGGAAAAACACATTGTACGGTTGTTCCTTTCCCTGCTGATTTAAGTACCAACTCGCCTTGATGCTGTTGCATGAATTCTTTACATAACATCAAACCTAAACCCGTTCCTTTTTCTCGATGTGTCCCTTTCGTTGATTGTACCGTTTTAGCTTCTTTGAAAGCGTACATCTGTTCAGCAGTCATTCCTACTCCTTCATCTCTAACCTCCACAAAAAAGCATT
>JBKBRQ010000012.1:0-26765 GCA_046292055.1 Spirosomataceae bacterium
GAAAGAAATGCATGAGAGAAGCATCAAAAACATCGTAAAGCTACGATACGCGTTTTTTTTGCCAGAGATTAGCCGATTGAGGCCAGTCTGGTAGAACTGAATCATCATAGGTAAATAGTTAAATGTTTAAAAAGAAATCCCGAATCATCCTAATAAATAACATTTAAAGAATAAATGTTTGAATTATTAATAGATTCAGCCCTCAAAAGTACAAAAATTAAGATTTAAAGTCCAATACTCTTCTTTAAAATCTTGCTAGATTTTTTAATAAAAACATAAATACAAAGAAATATATCTCTGTATATGAATTATACATCTCTATTTTTACTCTTTTGATTTTCTTAGAATGAAGCATTTATCCATTCGTTTTCAAGGTAATACATGTATATTTGGCTGCTATTTTTTTAGTTTATTCGTTTATATCAAGAAATACTTATGTTGAATCAACTTGCCGCTTCTCTTACAGGTGATTTCTATACAGATGATGTCATGCGTACTTTGTATGCAACAGATGCTTCTGCTTACCGAGAAATGCCCCTTGCTGTAGCCATCCCTGCTGATGAAAAAGATATTCAATTACTGATTCAATATGCAAACCAACACCAAGTAACGCTCATCCCGCGTACTGCTGGTACTTCGCTCGCAGGGCAGGTTGTAGGAAAAGGTATCATTGTGGATGTCTCTAGAACTTTTACCCAAATTTTGGAAATCAATGCTGAGGAAAGCTGGGTCAGGTTACAACCCGGTGTTATCCGTGATGAACTGAACATGGCACTAAAAGCCTATGGACTTTTCTTCGGACCCGAAACTTCGACAGCAAACCGAGCGATGATTGGCGGAATGGTTGGAAATAATTCATGTGGCTCGAATTCTGTTGTTTATGGAAGTACCCGTGACCACCTCCTCGAAGTCTCTGGTTATTTAAGTGATGGTAGTTTTGTAACTTTCCAAGCACTCTCTCCCGATGAGTTTTCTAAAAAATGCAGTGAAAATCAGCACTCATTGGAAACGCAATTGTATCAACACATTCATACAACTCTATCCAATCTCGAAGTCCAAACAGAGATTAGAGACGAGTTTCCGAAAAGATCAATCACAAGAAGAAATACGGGATATGCGATTGATGAACTTCTCGAAACAGAAGTTTTTACGCCTTCTTCCCAAGAAAAATTCAACTTTTGTAAATTGATTGCTGGGTCTGAAGGTACACTTCTTTTTATTACAGAAATAAAGTTACATGTCAATCCGCTTCCTCCCAAGTACCAAGGGGTGATAGCTATGCATAGCCACACAATTGACGAATCCTTGAGAGCGAATTTAATTGCACTTAAATATGCTCCGTCTGCCGTTGAATTGATGGATCATTACATCTTAGAATGTACGAAAGCCAATAAAGAACAAAGTCAAAATCGCTTTTTTGTGCAAGGTGACCCCGGTGCTATTCTCTGTATTGAGGTTTCCCGTGATTCTATGGAAGAAGTCATGTCTGTGGCTGCTGAGATGGAAGCTGAAATGAAGGAAAATAATTTTGGATACCATTTTCCGCTTCTAATTGGAGATGATATCAAGAAAGTGTGGACTTTGCGAAAAGCCGGGCTCGGGTTACTATCTAATCTTCCTGGCGATGAAAAAGCCGTTGCCGTTATTGAAGATACCGCTGTCGATGTCGAAGACTTACCGGAATTTATTATTGAGTTCAATCAGATATTAGAAAAAAATGGAATGTATTCTGTGCATTATGCACATGCGGGCTCAGGAGAGTTGCATTTACGCCCCATTATCAATCTAAAAACAAAAGAAGGGCATCAACAATTTCGATTAATTGCAGAAGAAATTTCTACGCTCGTCAAAAAATACAAAGGCTCCTTGTCTGGTGAACACGGAGATGGTCGTTTGCGTGGAGAGTTTATTCAACAACAAATTGGTGCGAAAAACTACGAACTCATTCAAGAATTAAAGCAGATTTGGGACCCTAAAAATGTATTTAACGCGAATAAAATTGTAAATACGCCTCCGATGGATGCCTATCTGCGTTATGAAGCTGGGCAAACTACACCTATATTCAATACGGCGTTTCGGTATAAAAATCAAGATGTTTTACAGCACGCAGAGCAATGTAATGGATCTGGAGATTGTCGAAAAACACATTTGAGCGGTGGCACCATGTGTCCGAGTTTTATGGCAACTCGGAATGAAAAGGATACGACCCGTGCGCGTGCAAATATTTTGCGGGAGACACTTACTCATTCAGACCGTTTGAACCGATTTGATAGCATGGCTGTCAAAGAAGTCATGGATTTATGTTTGGCTTGTAAAGGTTGTAAATCCGAATGCCCTTCCAATGTGGATGTGGCCAAACTGAAAATGGAGTTCTTATATCAATATCAAAAGGAAAATGGGGTTCCTATTCGGTCTCGACTTGTTGGAAATTTCGCCAAATTAAGCGCCTTCGCGTCGTATGTTCCTTGGGCATATAATTTTGTATTCAAAACGCCTGCTTTGAGACGGGTGGCGAACTCTGTCGTCGGTTTTCACCCTGATAGAACGATGCCCCTCTTGCAAAAGGAAACGTTTCAATCTTGGGTTAAAAAACAACCTTCTCTAACAAACCCAGTTGGAAAAGTCTATTTATTCTGTGATGAATTTACGAATTTCAATGATGTGGAAATTGGCAAAAAAGCCTTTTTACTCATTCAAAAATTAGGGTTTGATGTCGTTGTACCTTCGCATGAGCCTTCAGGACGTGCGTATTTGTCTAAAGGAATGCTTGATGAAGCACGTATTTTGGCCAATAAAAATGTAGTAAGTTTAGGCACACTCGTCACAAACGAAACGCCTTTGATTGGGATTGAGCCATCCGCAATTTTGACATTTCGAGATGAGTACCCGGAATTGGTTTCGTCGGAATTGGCAGAGAAGGCAGAAACACTTTCTAAAAATGTCTTGATGATGGATGAATGGGTTGCCCAACTGATTGACCAAAAGAAGGTCTCGAAGGATTTGTTCACCACAGAAAAGAGAGTCATTAAATTACACGGACATTGCCAGCAAAAAGCAGTTGGGTCGTTGGTTCCAACGAAAAAAATGCTCTCATTACCTAAAAACTATGAAGTTCAATTGATTCCTTCCGGATGCTGTGGGATGGCAGGTTCGTTTGGTTATGAGAAGGAACATTACGATTTATCTATGAAAATTGGTGAGTTGGTTTTGTTCCCAACCGTTCGGGCACAAGCAGATGAGGTTCTGATTGCAGCCCCAGGTACAAGTTGCAGACATCAAATCCATGACGGAACACATAAGCAGGCGTATCACCCCATCGAGATTTTATATGACGCGCTTGTGTAATTGAAATTTTGTGAAAAGAGAGAGACGTTGTGAAGCAACGTCTCTTCTACTTGAAGAATGATAGAAGAGTCCCTTTAAAAGATGCATATCTTTGCATTAGCCCTTTGGGTAATACATACAGCAGTAAAATATCTTTTATATGATTGTTTGTGTTTGGGCGAGACAAATAAAGTGATTTAAGTGCATAAAAGGAGCTCCGATAGGTATCTTTATATTGTCTCGCATCTGCAAGTAGGAGGTAGTAACGTGCAATATTTTTTCGAATTCTGTGATGGAATTGGAAATCTAATTCTTTATCAATTCCTTGGTACATTCCGATACGATTCCATAAAAAACCTGCATCATCTTTTCCGTCTGTAAAGCTCATGCCTCCATTGTTTTTTCGATATACAGACATGACATCTGAGTGATATTTGAAATTTCCTTGCTTCCCGAGCAGAATATATCTTGGGATATCTCCACTTTTTGATTCATGAAACCAAGCAGGATATTCATTCAAGACATGGTTTCTAAATAGAATAGAGGAAGTTGCCATGAACCAAACCTCGTCTTCTCCAACCAAATCAGAAATAGTTACGACCTCTTTTTGGTCTGGTTGATTTACGTAACTATCCGGGTAAGCGCCGTCATCGTATCGAATAATAGCATTATGGAAACTTGCTATAAAGGAGGGATGCGCATCCAAAAAGTCAACTTGTTTTTGGAGTTTTTTAGGGTCAATCCAATAGTCGTCACCATCTACAGTTGCAATATATTCCCCTTTTGCTGCTTTAAAGGTCGCAATGGCGTTATTTTTGCCAAATCCACCTAAATTATGTGGATGGAACATCGGCTTGATGATGTCAGGATATTTCTCTTGATACATCAAGATAATATCTCGTGAGGCATCTGTAGAGTAATCATCTCCCACGATTACTTCAAAAGGAAAGTTCGTTTCTTGACAAACAATGCTATCTAGCGTATTTGCAATAAACTTTTCGTGGTTGTAGACATGTACCGTGATACTAACTTTCATAAAATTTAACTGAATAGAATGTTGTAGTCTGTGTAAAAAGAACAAGCTCCCCATTTGGAGAGCTTATTCAATGATTTATAAGCTAAAATTAGGCGAAAATCTTGTCCAACATTTCTCTTTTAGGGAAATCAGGGGTAACAAGTTCTTCTTCTGGTTTGTAAATATAAGGCATAGGGAAACCTCTTTCTTGGAAGGTTTTCTCTTGCATATTATTATAGCGAAGCTGAATAGACCAACGAATATTTTGCGTGATGTTTTCACCTGAACGATGTACGAGAAAGGCAGAGAATAAAAGCAAGTCACCGACTTCAAAAGATGTCTGAACAAACTTGTCCTCAGGCAATTCTTCTTTTATTGTTCCCAAATAACCGTTTCCTTGCGCGTCAAGTAAACCATTGCGGTGACTTCCTGGGATAATTTGTAGAGAACCCAAGTCAGCATTGCAGTCTACCAAAGGAAACCAACAAACAGCGCTATCCAATGAGCCCTGTCCTGTGCGCCAATCTTGGTGAGAACCTAATTTCCAGTGGCTTCCTCCCTTTGAAAGATAACGGCTATTGAATTGCATGGCAGGACGTACACCGATGATTGGAAATTCGTATCCAATTTCTTTCAAAAGATTAGCAATAGATGGGTCTGTACCCAAACGGTGCAGCGAAATAAGGTGTTGCACTTGTTTCCCTGTGTTAACGAAGGAAGAGAAATCTTTTTCAAAAAAGGCAAACATAGCTTTTTCGAACTCGTCGCGGTTGTCAATGTCTACATCAATTCCAACAACTCGCTTGATTTGCACAGCAAATATTTGTCTAGCTTCTGTATAAATTTGTGCTAAAAGCTCCTTGTCAAAGAAGTTTTTAACAATAATGAATCCATCCTTTTTAAACTGTTCTTTAAGAGTCGCCATTTGTAAAATAGTGAAGTGAAACGATTAAAGTTTAAATTTAACTCTCTTTCTCTATGAAAAATATGAGCTTAATCCTCATTTATTTATCTAATTGTGCATAAGCGAAGCCAAGTGCTCCAAAACCTGTGCCATTATACAACAAATATTGCTCACCTTTGTGTTCATACCGATGTGCATAGTTAATCATCTGGTAATCAAAATCTGCTGGATTCTCTGATTTTGCAATACCAACCAAATCATCTTTTCGCTCCCAAGTTAACCCATCCTTTGATTCTGCATAGCCCAACCGATAGCTCTTGGTTCTGTCTGTACGGTAATCTACGGTGTTACGATACGAGTAAATCATTTTATAGATTCCATCTTCTTTGTAAACGCTTGGTCTACCGACTGCATGGAGAAAATCATCAAACCCAATAGCGATATGCCCAGTTGGAGTCCAATGAATTCCATCTTTTGATTCTGCATGGCGACAATCGTAGAAAGGTTCAGGATATCCGTGGATGTATTCACATTTTTGACCAGAAATATACCACATTCGCCAAACCCCGTTGTCAAACATGACGCAAGGTTGAGCAGCCCAAATAGGATTGTAAATGGAGCGATCCATTACGGGACCTCTAAACATTTTTTGAAAACTCAACCCTCCATCTTGGCTAAGTGCCAGGCCAATAGACAATCGGTATGAATTATGTGTTCTACTCCAGCCCGTATAATACAACCGAATATCACCATTAGGCATATCTACAAACCAAGAAGGCATAACTCCTGTTTCGTCGTTCTCCGTAGGCCCACCTAAGTCCATGACAGGTTTGTCGTGGATATACAAAATCTCTTTGGGGTTTTCGTAGGAAACATCCAAAAAGGTAGGACGAGAGTAGCCTTGTCCATCTCTTGATGAGAAATAGATACGTAAAAAATCTTCCTTAGGGTAAGCAAATGGCACTTGTGCGTGTGTGATACTATGTGCTAAACTACCATCGGGTTTATAAATAATTCCTTTTTTTGTCCAGTTCATGCTGTAATGAATTCGTGTGATTCAATGATTAAATAGGTAGAACTTCGCTTATTTGCCGAATTGGGAACGCGATTTGTGGCCGAATAAAGCCAGGCCATTTTCCGTACCAAGAAACACCTTCTCTGTAATCTTCAATATCAAAAATAAGTGCTTCTTCAAAATTATACAAAGGAGTAGCTGTATCTTTTACAACCATAAAAGATAAGGAAATAGACCCATCGTTCAAGAAATGTCCAGGTATTTCACAACTTGCCGAGATAACTCCAGATTTACATAATACAGACGGCGTACCAATATTGAATATGCATTCACCTGCTAATGAATTAACATGGAGGCTGAAGTTCAAATGTGCATCGTCAAGATAATTCCAACACTCAATTTCAATGCGGAAGGGTGTACGGATATCAATAAATTTTTGATTGTCTAGCCAATGAGGTACAACACGAATACTTTTTAAGCGAACGAGGCTATTTCCCGGGGCTATTTGTGGTGTTTCAAAATACGATTCAAGTGCGGTCTTTTGCACATGGCTTAGATACGTCGCGATAACTTCATTGGTTTCGCCCATTTGCATCATCTGCCCGTGCTTCATAAAGATAGATTTATTACAAAGTCCTGCTACTGCTGTTAGGTTATGACTCACAAATAAAATGGTACGCCCAGAAGTAGAGGCATCCTTCATTTTACCTAGACATTTGCGCTGAAAATCAGCATCTCCTACTGCCAATACTTCGTCAACGATAAGGATTTCAGGTTCAAGATGTGCGGAGATAGCAAATCCTAAACGAACGTACATACCTGATGAATAGCGTTTTACGGGTGTATCTAGAAACTTCTCGACACCTGCAAAGTCCACGATGGCATCAAAATGTTGTTTGATTTCTTGTTTGCTCATACCAAGTATGGCACCGTTTAAGAAAATATTTTCTCTCCCAGACAATTCTGGATGAAAACCCGTACCGACTTCCAATAAACTAGCTACGCGTCCTTTGATAGAAATACGTCCGTGTGTAGGTTCTGTAATACGACTAAGTACTTTTAGAAGGGTGGATTTTCCGGCACCGTTGGAGCCAATAATTCCTACTCTATCTCCTTGCTGTATATCAAAGCTAACATCTTTTAATGCCCAAAATACTTCTTTTGAGTCTGCTTCCGAAGAATTTTGTTTACCAAAACCATTCTTGATGGTCTCAGAAAAAGCTTCTTTTAGTGTTCTAGATGTATTTTTGCCTTTTTTATGGTCAATAATGTATTTTTTACTGACACCCTCTGCTCGAATAATACTCATTCGCGTTCCAATTTTTTTAGATATAATCTACAAAGGAGTTTTCCTTTTTTCTGAATAAATAAATGGCAAGAATTACCAAAAACACCACAAATAACGAGGTGTAAAGTAAGTAAATCCATTGAAAGTGAGGATAACCTGGAATTAATGCCCAGCGAAAACCCTCTAGTAAACTCGCCATTGGGTTCAAGGTCATGTACCAATCAAACCAGCCAAAGTTACTTAATGAAGAAGTAGAATAAGCTACCGGACAAATGAAAAAACCATATTGTACAACCAAGGGTACAATTTGTTGAAAGTCACGGTACTGAACATTAAATGACGCAAATATCAGACCTAAACCAAAGGCCAATAAAAAGGAAATGAGTAAAAAGAAGGGAACAAACAATAGTTGCCAGCCAATTGGAATGTCATTGTATAACAGAAAGGGAATCACAACAACGAAGGCAACTAAAAAGTCAATCAATGGAACGGCAATGGCGCTCAAAGGCATTAACAATCTAGGAAAATATACTTTAGCTACCAAATTGGCATTGCCCGTAATACTGTGACTTACTTGTTGGAAAGAAGTTGCGAAGAAGTTCCAAAAAATAACTCCTGTGAAAATGATAACATTGAAATTTACTCCGGAGGTATCTTGTATTTTAGCTACTTTATGAAAAGCAAAAATAAAGACTATGACAGTCAGAATTGGGCGGACAACAGCCCAAGCGACGCCAAATAGTGTCTGTTTGTAGCGAACCGTGATGTCTCGTTTAGCTAAAATCCAAAGTAGTTCTCTGAATCGTATTAAATCAGACCAATATTGTCTTTCTGAACGGCCTGGCTCAATGATGGTTTCGTGCATTACGCTTGGATAGATGAAATGAATGTCGTTTTGAAAGAAAAAACGAACGTAGCTTCTCAGAAAAAGTGTATCGTGTCGATTTTTGGGAGCTAATCGTGTTTTTCAAGCTACAAAGTAAAAGAAAAATAGCCATTTTTTTCAGTCTAACGTCGATAATTTGAAACCAATGGGTCATATATGACGTCTCCACCAAAATCCTTTTTCTCTAATCTTGTAAAATTATTTTAAAATCCTTCAGCGGGTTTTTCTTCGTGATATGTGTCAATTCTCCATTGATGTAGGTATAAATGTCTTCATTTTTATCCAAAATGGTCTTGTATCTACCGCCACCCAAAGGTATGATTTGTAGAAAATCTCCGTAATATTCTGCATAAATACGATTTTGAGAAATAGGCTCTTCAAAAAATAACCGACTGACAGTCCAGTCAATTTTTCCTTTCTCTTGCTTGGAAATTTGTTTTTTAGGTTGCTCGGATGTAATCTGGTAAACAAATTCGCGTACCAATTCTGTTGATGTTTTAAATGCGCCTTTGTTCGTCTTGGCTTGTACCATAGACTTGACTAAATGAGGTTGTTTGCCCAAGAATAACGAATTTACATGGTAGCCAACCTCCAAAACGAAGACCAATAAATTGACACGTACTTTACTCGTAAGCTCGTATTGGTGTTGATTTGGAGAAGGGTTCGTTCGCTTGGCTGTCATTTTACCAACATGTACGCCTGCTACTTCTATCGAATAGGTACGTTGTTGTGAAAAACTAGGCAGGGAGAAAGTGAAAAGTAGGAACAAAAGGGAGGTTATTTTCATTACGAACAGTTTTTGAAAGGGACTAGACTTCGTGATTTTGCTACTTAGTTACGAAAAGAAACCCATTCAGGTTGTAAAAGTTCTGTTTTGTAAGCTTTATTAGATAGGAGCTTGCTATAATTATATCTGACATTATCCTGCTTGAAGAGAGGAAATGTGACTATTCTACGCATATCCTATGCCGGTCCTCGAAGTACTTAGTACAGACAAATGTATTATTTGTTTTGTGAAAATAAATAGAATGAATGATTTTATACGAATGTCCTGTTCGATTGCCAGTCTCTTTTCGGTCTTTAATATCAAATGAAATGGCAGGAATACTTGTTTTCACGAGATGTTTCGTTTAAAAATTGTTGGGCTATGCAACGATATACTAGTAAGTTGCATCCTTGATTCAATTATAAATTATTCAAACAAAAGACGAAATCGTATGAAAAATACATGGAAAATGGTGTTTTTAAGTTCTTTTTTGCCACTTACGCTTTTCGCACAAGCACCGTATTTGACCAAAAAATGGGATGCAGCCACTGGCGATAAATTAGATGTGATGACATCTGGTGGTAAAATAGAAGTAGTCGGGGGGAGTAAAGACGAATTCGTTGTAGAAGTTCACGTAAAAGGAAACGCCGTGAAATCTAATTTGTCGCAAGCAGATATTCAAGAACGCCTTGATAATTACGAAATCAAAGTAGAAAAAGTGAATGGTACGGTGTATTGCTCGGCTAAATCAAAAGTATCTACTTTGAATTGGCAAAAAACACTTTCTATTGGATTTGTTGTAAAAACGCCTGAAAAAGTGGACGTTCAACTTAAAACAAGTGGGGGACATATACATCTGAAAAATCTAACAGGAAACTTACAATTTGCTACAAGCGGTGGTGCGCTTGAACTAGAGAAACTCGGAGGTTTTGTGAAAGGCTCTACTTCCGGTGGGAGTATTTCCTTGATTGGAGGTGCCAAAACCATTGATCTCAAAACATCAGGCGGAAGCATAGAGGTGGTGAATGTAGAAGGGGATGTAAATTTAGTCACCTCTGGTGGAAGTATAAATTTGAAGAACATCAAAGGCACTGCTAATGTCAAGACAAGTGGAGGGGCGATTCGCGTCACGCAATTAACAGGTGAGCTGAGTGCGGTAACATCTGCTGGAGGAATTCAACTCGATGAAATTTCAGGTAATGTCAAAGCGAAAACATCAGCAGGGGGTATTAATGCGCAGATGAATGAGCTTGGTGACTCACTTGAACTAGCTACTTCAGCAGGAAGTATCGATATTGCTGTTCCTTCTCTTGAAAACCTAGCATTGGAGTTGACAGGCCAGAACGTAAAAATCCCTACATTGACCGGATTCACAGGAGAAATCAAAAAAGGATATGTAAGTGGAAAAACAGGAGGAGCCACCAAACGAATTACTGCAAAAACAACAGTTGGTACAGTACGATTAGTTAATTAATGAATAAAAGTAGAAGACATGAAAATGGTCGATTTTCCCTCTAGGATAATCGACCATTTCTGTTTTTAGTCAGTACTGATAAATAAATGCGTATTTTTGGGGTTTAATTTGGATTCAATCAAAGAATGATAACACGCGAAGAGAGTACAATATGTATTGAGTTAGAAACCCCAATCAACGACGATAGACCAATTTTTTTATCAGGTGGTTTCTGTGATTGGTATCCGGACACAGCGTCTTTCCAAATGAAACGACAAACGGAAACAACATACACGTATCACTTTCCTAAAAAATTACTAAAAGAGGAAGGAGTAGAGTATAAATATACCAAAGGGGGCTGGGAACATGTGGAACTCGACTTGTTGGGGAATCCATCTACAAATAGAAAAATAGATGCAAAACAGCAAACTGTCACAGATTTTGTACCCAATTGGAGAAGCCATGGACAAACCCCTTTTTTGAAGAAATTTCTTCCTATTTCAGAGTTGCTTGCGGAGGACTTCTATATACCTCAGTTAAATAAAACCCGAAAAATTCATGTCTTATTACCCTATAATTATTACGAAAATCCTACGAAAAGGTATCCTGTCCTTTACATGCAAGATGCCCAAAATTTATTTGGAGAAGGGTCGTCGTATGGAAATTGGGAAATAGACAAACGCCTATCCTTGCTAGCAGCAAGTGGTAAGGGGGAGGTAATCGTAGTTGCGATTGAACATGGAAATCAGGACCGATTTACAGAATATTCACCTTATAAAAGTACATTAAAGGGCAAAGGACAAGGAACAAAATATGCAAACTTTATTGTCCGAACGCTCAAACCGTTTGTCGATATGGCGTACAGAACACGGCCAGAAAGGGCATTCACAGGAGTGGGGGGAAGCTCTATGGGTGGGCTAGTGAGTATTTATGCGGGACTTATGTACCCAGAAACCATTGGGCGTTTATTGGTTTTCTCCCCGTCGCTTTGGGTATCCTCTAAAATTTATTTTGATGCCGTCGAGTTTTTTTACCCGCAAGAAACGAAAATGTATTTGTATGCAGGTGGGAAAGAGAGTGATTATATGTTACCCAATCTTGAAAAATTAAGAGAAGCAATTGAAAATCAAGGGTTTGATGCTAAGCAATTGGAAATTCATACTTCTATTGACTTAGCAGGAGAGCATCAAGAGAAAAGATGGGGGCAGGAGTTTCCCAAAGCAGTTTCGTATTTGTTTGGTTCATAAACTATACCCAATGGAAAACAATGAATTAACATCCTCAGAGAAATTACGTTACGACCGGCAGCTCAAAATACCGGAATTTGGCTTAGAGAGGCAACTCATTTTAAAAAATGCACGTGTTTTACTCGTAGGTTGTGGCGGTTTAGGTAGCCCGATTTCTTTGTATTTGGCAGCGGCAGGCGTAGGTACATTGGGTTTGATAGAAAATGACCAAATTGATGTTAGTAATCTTCAACGACAGATTTTATATCGGACTAACCAAGTAGGAGAAGATAAGTTGGTACATGCTGTAGAAACCTTGAAAGCATTAAATCCTGAAATTACCGTTATCCCGTTTCCGGAAAGATTAACCGCACAAAATGCCGTATCCATTATCCAAAATTTTGATTTAGTTATTGATGGTTCAGATAACTTTCCGACGCGGTATTTGGTCAATGATGCGTGCTTTTTAGCAAAAAAAACGTGGGTATATGGTGCTATTTATCGTTTTGAAGGGCAAATTGCTGTTTTTAATTACCGACGAAACGTAACATACAGAGACATGTTTCCATCGCCGCCGCCTGAGGATCTCGCACCTAATTGCATGGAAGCAGGGGTTTTGGGCGTGATGGCAGGGTTAATCGGTACGCTTCAAGCTACGGAGGCAATTAAAGTCCTGACAGGAATGGGTGAAGTATTGGACGGAGAACTCCTTTTGGTGGAAACGCTGTCTATGTCTTTTCGGAAAGTTAAAATTCCACGTGATTTAGATAGAAAACCTGTAACGGAATTAATCGATTACGAAGCTTTTTGTCGTTCAAACACCGTCTCTGAAATAACCTGGAATGAACTACAAGTTTGGAAAAAACAAGGAGTTGATTTTCAGTTAATTGATGTTCGTACAGAAGAGGAATACGCATCCGAGCATCTCGGGGGTGAACTCATTCCTCTCGCTAAAATAGAGGATAATTTAGCCAAGATTGACAGAGACAAACCTGTCGTTTTGCATTGTTTATCCGGTGCGCGTAGTAGGCAAGCGGCACAAAAATTAATGAATGAAGGTTGGGCGAATGTGTATTCTCTGCAAGGTGGTATTCAACAAGTGGGCGTTGGATTTCGCATAAA
The DNA here is from genome assembly GCA_046292055.1 of Spirosomataceae bacterium. GTDB lineage: Bacteria > Bacteroidota > Bacteroidia > Cytophagales > Spirosomataceae > CAYNRA01. The sequence continues at coordinate 13,000 of JBKBRQ010000012.1, forward strand.
GTCTTGAAGAATAATAACCGCACTTATTTGATCCACATTCCCTTTTATTTGTCTATCTTTTTTTTTCATACCTCCGGCAATCATCGCTTGAACGGCTAGTTTAGAGGTGAACCGCTCGTCCATTAAGTGAATTGGTAAATGCGGGAATTTTTCTTTGCATTGACTGATGAATGTACGAATGAGTGGTGTACTGTGGGTATCGTTTCCGTCGAGGTGTGTAGGGAAACCAATGACGAGCGCTTCCACTTGTTCTGTCGCAAAATAATTGGTGAGAAATACGAATAGATTCTTTGTTTCGACGGTCGTTAAGGCGGAGGCAATAATTTGTAGTGGGTCTGTTACGGCAATTCCTGTGCGTTTTGCTCCGTAATCTAAGGCAATAATTCTAGGCATTGAAAAAGAATTTGTTTGATTAAAGTCGGTAAATTTGGCGAATTATACATGCTTCACAATGAGTAAAGATAAAAAATTAGAAGAGATATTGACTAGGCACGTGCACGAAGATGCCGTGCCGTATCTTGTCGAGTTGTGGAAAGATCTGCCGTTTTCATTTACAGTTACGCCTCCTCGTAAATCGTGCTATGGGAATTATACGTATCGAAACCAACATCATCACATCCGGTTGAACAGTAATTTGAGTGCGACCCATTTTTTATTGACATACATACACGAAGTCGCACATCAACGCGTGTATGAACAGGCATTCAAGACACGAAAAAAGATACTTCCGCACGGAAATGAGTGGAAAACGATGTTTAAAAAGCTGATGATTCCCGTTTTAAACGAGCAAATTATTCCTTCCTACATATTTCCCGTTTTGGTGCAACATCTTCAAAATCCACCGGCTTCTTCAGGGCGAGATGCTCTGTTGCAAAAAGCGTTTCGAAGAGAATCAGGGGATGTTGATTTTATTGATAAGCTATTTTTTGCATTAGAAGATGTACAAATAGGTACGATTTTCAAGCTTAAAAATCGGTTATTCAAGAAAATAGGTACCAAAAGAACACGTGCCTTATGTGAGGAAATACCGACACAGGAAAAATACCTCATTTCACTTCGTGCAGAAGTAGATATCATTGAAAATTAGCCTTTCCAGATAGTCCAGAATAAAAGTGCCCAACCTGCCACGAGTAACGTGCCGCCAATCGGTGCAACTGCTCCGAATGCTTTTATGCCGGTGAAACAAATCAAGTAGAGGCTGCCAGAAAAAATAATAGCGCCTATAAGGAAGGCATATCCGCTGTAATCCAACGTTTTTGTCTGAAAATCTTTGCCTAAAACACCCACAACTAACAAAGCAATGGCATGGTAAAATTGGTATTTTACGGCTGTTTCAAAGGTCTCGGTTGTTTGGGTTGCTTGTAACATTGCCTTGAGTGCATGAGCGCCAAACGCACCAACTATAACACCCAACATGCCTAAAAATGAGCCAGATAGTAGAAATAACTTGTTCATGTAAGTATATTTTAAGTATATTAATTTAGATTCTTTCTCCAAAAATAGCGCTCCCCACGCGTATATATGTACTCCCTTCTTCTACGGCGATAGGCCAGTCGCCACTCATTCCCATGGAGATTTCTTGCATGACACAGTTGGCTGGAAGTGAAAAAGTCGAGGCTGTATCGAAAAGAGATTTTAATCGCTTAAATTCTTTCTGAATAATCGTTTGATCGTCTGTAAATGTACTCATCCCCATGAGTCCACGGACTGAAACATGGGTGAGTTGCGCTAATTCATCTCCTTGGCAAATGGCAAAAAGTTCTTCCTCCGACAGTCCCGTTTTAGTGTCTTCTTGCGCAATATGAACTTGTAATAAACAAGGGATAATACGTTGATATTTAGCAGCTTGTTTGTTGATTTCTTGCAACAGCTTGAAACTATCAACCGAGTGAATAAACGAAACGAAGGGAGCAATGTATTTTACTTTGTTGCTTTGTAGATGCCCAATGAAATGCCACTCAATATCTTGGGGTAGAATTGCTTGTTTATCTACCAATTCTTGGACATAGTTCTCCCCAAATCGTTTGAATCCACCTTCGTAGGCTAAGAGTAAGTCGCTGGCTGGTTTCTTTTTTGAGACAGCGATTAACTTGACGTTTGTACTAGTTAATTGCTTCTCAATGGCTTGAATATTCTGAACAATCGGGTGCATATTTTTGAATAAAGATGGTTAACTGTTTAAACCTATTTTTGAGTGGATTCGTTTGCCCAAAGTCGTGCCAATTGCAAGATGACTTCAGCAGACTTCTCCATATCTTGTACAGAAACCCACTCCAATTTGGAATGAAATGCGTGTTCACCTGCAAAAATATTCGGACAAGGAAGCCCCATAAATGATAGCCTTGAGCCATCTGTTCCACCACGTATCGATTGTAATTTGGGGGTGAGCCCAACATCACGAATCGCTTGGACAGCTAATTCTACCACCAAAGGGTGTTGATCTAGCACATCTTTCATATTTCTGTATTGTTCTTGAAAGATAATATCAATATGCGCTTTGGGATATTTTGCTTGAGCAATTTCACAGAGTTGTAAGAGCATTCGTCTGTAAGCAAGAAGTCCTTCATTGGTAAAATCCCGAAGAATAAAGTCAATACGCGCCTCTTCTTGTCCGCCGGTAATCGCTACGGGATGTATGAATCCTTCTTTCAGCTCTGTTGTTTCTGGTGAATGTTTGTCCTGTGGAAGTAACGTAAGGATTTCAGCTGCTATTTTGATAGCATTCACCAATGTATTTTTGGCAAATCCGGGATGCGTACTTACTCCTTGTATTCGTATGGTAGCTCCGTCTGCAGAGAAGGTTTCATTTTCAATGGAGCCCAGTGTTTCTCCGTCGATGGTATAAGCATAATCAGCAGCTAGTTTTTCTAAGTCAATTTTCTCAGTTCCGCGGCCCACTTCTTCGTCTGGAGTAAAGACAATCTTAATGGTTCCGTGTGGTGTATCTGGATGTGCCTGCCAATAGGCAACAGCCGCCATAATCGCAGTGACTCCCGCTTTATTGTCTGCACCCAAAAGTGTTGTGCCACTTGCGGTAAAAATGTCATTCCCGATTTGGTATTTTAAATCAGGATGTTCTTCTAAACGGATTTGCTGGGTAGGGTCATCTGGTAAAATAATGGGGGAGCCATCCCATTGCGTATGCAAAATGGGTTTGACTTTGGTTCCTGAGCAATCTGGAGCCGTATCCATGTGTGCACAAAAACAAATAGTTGGGGTATCGTGCTTTACATTACTTGGTAAGGTAGCGTATACATACCCGTATTCATCCATGTGTGCATCTGAAACTCCTAATTCGAGTAACTCTTGTACAAGGAGACGGGCGAGGTCTTTTTGTTTTTCGGTAGATGGAAAGCAAGTAGCTTGTGGGTCAGATTGGGTATCTATCTTGACGTATTGAACAAAGCGATGAATGATTTCTTTTTGTAAAAATGATGTATTTGTATACATAATTAACGTGCATATTTGTCGATGATTTTTTTCAGATCAGCGGGTGAATAATAGACATTTTTGAGTGTCTTATTATCTGCAGTTCGAAAAACGAGGTATTTATCTCCATCTTTTTGGTAATAGCAAGGCGTACCCTTTGCTTCGTAGTGAGCAACGGTTTCGATTGCTTCTTGTTCCGTATGGCACGCTTTACTCATGTTGGAGCGTTGGACTTCATCAAAAAGTTCTTTGAAGCTATCTGCCAATCCAAACTCGAGTACAGCTCCCATTAAGACGTATTGTAAATCACATAGCGCATCAGCGGCTTCCACAATGTCATTGGCTTGAATGGCCTCTTCAAATTCGTTTAATTCTTCTTTTAGAAGAGAGACACGGAGTGAAGCTCTTTCAGAAATGGGGATTTGTGGATAGGTTAAAATAGGGTGATGAAATGTGGTGTGAAATTCAGCGACAGACGAGATAGAATCAGGGCTTTGCATACTATTGAAATTAATTTGTATTTTTTAACCGTAAAATAAATAAACTCATAAAGCAACTTGCAAAGTTGTCACAATTTGGATAATATTGCTAGAAATCTTGAGGTCATTACAAAACAAAAATTATTTATTATGAACAAATTAGTTAGACTTTTCTCTGTAGTAGCTCTTTCGGCGTCTGTGGCTATGTGGTCTTGTAAAGGTGAAAAAGGAGATCAAGGAGACATCGGTCCCGCTGGTCCTACTGGTCCTACTGGTCCTACAGGTGCAGTTGGTCCTACTGGTCCTGCCGGTCCTGCTGGTCCTGCTGGTCAAAATGGAAATGCAAACGTTCGTTCGTTTACAGCTACTGTAACTCCAGGACAATGGACTAGAACAGAAGTAGCTGGAGTTGGTTCAACAACGACAAGTACTTGGGGTGCTGTTAAATTTGACAATGCTGAGCTTACAGCTGATAAAGTAGCAATCGGATACATCAAATCTGGTGAGAAATGGTTGTCATTACCTGTATTCTTCACAAAAGATATTGATGGTTCTGTAGAGCGTTTGAACTTCGCTTACCAAACAGGTCAAGTAGAGTTCTACTACCGTGCTCAAACACAATTGTTCGGTGGAGAAACTACTTTCGCACCAGCTGCTGATTTGGAAGTACGCTATATCATTATCCAACAAACATTGGCTTCTGCAATGAGAGCGAATGGTGTTGATTTGAACAACTTGACAGAAGTAATGGATTTTGCAAACGGAAGTTTCTAATCTACTCTCTAGTTAAGAAAATAAATGGGTCACTCAACAGTAGGTTGGGTGACCCATTTGCTTTTAAGAGAAAAGGGGTTATTTAACCTGCCCAATTTTCTCTGTCCAAACTTCGATATTGTATCGCTTCTGCTAAATGTTCGATTCGAATTTCATCTGTACCTGCCAAATCTGCGATTGTTCTAGATACTTTCAGTATTCGGTCATATGCACGGGCAGAAAGCCCCATTTTTTCCATTGCTCGTTTGAGTAGTATTTTACCCGCTTCATTGATTACGCAAATGTCCTTTACCATCTCTGCTGGCATGAGTGCATTGGAATGAATCGTGGGATAATTTTTAAAGCGCTCTGTCTGAATATCTCTCGCCCGAACAACCCGCTCCCGAATTTCAGCGGAGGTCTCATTCTTTCTTCGAGAAGCTATTTCATCAAAACTAACAGGTGTTACCTCAACGTGTAAATCTATCCGGTCTAAAAGTGGTCCTGAAATCTTATTAAGATACTTCTCCACTGTTCCTGGTGGGCAAGTGCATTCTTTTTCTGGATGATTGTAATACCCACAAGGACATGGGTTCATAGAGGCAATCAGCATAAAACTTGCTGGGAATTCGACAGCCATTCGTGTACGTGAAATGACTACTTTCCGCTCTTCTAGCGGTTGGCGCATGACTTCCAAAACGGTTCTCTTAAACTCTGGAAGCTCATCAAGAAATAAAACCCCATTGTGTGCCAACGAAATTTCTCCAGGTTGTGGGTAACTTCCTCCACCAACCAACGCAGCATCTGAAATAGTGTGATGTGGATTTCGGAAGGGGCGTCTTGCTATCAAAGTAGCGCGTGTATCTAACTTCCCGGCTACGGAGTGAATCTTGGTTGTTTCTAGGGCTTCCATGAGCGTTAATGGAGGTAAGATGGAAGGTAAACGCTTGGCTAACATGGTTTTACCAGCACCTGGAGGTCCAATCATGATGGCATTATGCCCGCCTGCAGCTGTTATCTCCAAGGCTCTTTTGATATTTTCTTGCCCTTGAACGTGTGAAAAATCAGCTTCATATTCTGAGTGACTGTGAAAAAATAATTCACGTGTATCTGTTACCAATGGGGTGATTTCTCGCTCTCCCGTGAAAAACTCAACGGCTTCCTCCAATGTTTCAACACCGATAACATCTAAATTATTCACAATAGAGGCTTCGCTGGCGTTTTCCTTTGGAAGAATAAATCCCTTTAAACGATTACTTCGGGCTTCAATTGCGATAGGTAAAACACCTCGGATTGGGCGTAACTTACCGTCTAAAGACAATTCACCTAAAATGACGTAATCCGCTAATGAACGTGTAAACGTGAGTTTCCCTGCCATAGCTACCAAGCAAAGTGCAATAGGTAAATCGTACGATGAACCTTCTTTGCGGACATCCGCTGGGGCAAGATTAATGATTGTTTTGTGTCTATTCGGTTGATATCCCGTGTTTTTTAAGGCGGCGTCAATCCGTTGTAAACTTTCCTTAACGGCACTATCGGGCAGCCCTACGACACTAAGGCCGATTCCTTGAATAACACTTACTTCTACTGTAATTAGGGCAGCACTTACACCAAAAACAGCAGCACCGTACGTTGTGGCTAACATAATTTTATTAATTAATTTTAGTAAATATTGAAAGCAGAAGTGGCTATTCTTCTGCTTTCAAATGGCGTATCAGACAAATATATTGAAAATTAGTCCCAAATCCATTCTTTCCCGATTTCTAGTTCTTTTTGAAGCCCTTGTTTGATTAAGAAATCTTTTGTCTGTACCGAATTTCTCGACTGGACGGGTAGTTTATCCGCATTAGCTAGTGCGTAGAGCATCATCGCTGTATATCGAACATTATTCTGAATGTGGTTTCTATCAATTAAATCAATCCGGTCACAATTAGCATGATAACAATTGTATGCTTTTACTGGAAAACTTCCTGATGGCGCAGCAACAGGAATCCCTTGAAGCATAAATGGTTGATGGTCAGAGTGTAATCCTGCACGGTTACTATTTGCGTTGGCAAATGTCGTATCTATTTGTTGAATAGTAGTCCCAACTTGGTCGAAAAATGCCTTTAGTTCATCATTACCCATAGCATTAAATCCACGTACGTTATTGACCATGTCTAGATTCATCATCAACTTTACCTCATCTAATTTTTTATCAGATTTGTATTTAGAAACAAGATATTTTGAGCCTAGAAGTCCTTGTTCTTCTCCCATGAAAAGTACAAATTCAATAGTTCTTTTGGGTTGTAATTGGGTACTTTTGAAAACCCGCGCCATGTCAATAATAGAAAACGCACCAATACCATTATCAATAGCGCCGGTTGCCAAATCCCAAGAATCTAAGTGGCCACCAATCACAATTTTTTCTTTTCGCAATTTCCGAGAAGTACCCGGGATTGTCGCTACGATATTTCTTGACTTGATGGGACGGCTGAAGTTTTGCATGTCGATAATAGCCAAGATATTCTGTTCATCTCGGATCCACTTCCGAATGGCTTTTCCGCTTTCTACAGAGACACAAACAGCAGGAATAGGAATTAACTCACCTGTCACAGAGGCTGTACCCGTAAGTAAAACACCACCAGCAACGGCATTAGCAATAATTACACCTGATGCACCATATTTAATTGCGAGTGCCGTTTTTTCAGAACGATGAAGATTCTTTTTATCTTTATTTTCTTGGTTTTGGATATTGATATTGAAAAGAGCTACTTTTCCGGTTAACTCGGAGGCAACTTTTTGGAAATCTTCTTCCAAACCATCTCCACAGTCAACGATTTGAGCTGTTACATGAGCGGAAACGGGTGAGTGAGCTAAAGCCACTACTTCTACATCCCGAAAGTTATCGCTTTGAGCAGGTGCTATTGACAACGTGACAAAACTTCTGGACCAAGCCTCTACCTCGAAAGGCATGTAACGAACATCCGAAATACCATACGACTTGAGAGTTGAATAGGTAAATTCTTCTGCCTTTTTTGCGTTCGTGCTGCCTGTCAATCGATGCCCAATTTTTTCGCTCGCTTCTTTCAGGGTTTCGTAGCTTTTTCCACGATACAAAACATCTTGATTGATTTTTGTAAATGATTCCGCCAATTGAATATTCGTTTGAGCAATAGATAGAAAATTCGTGGTGGTTAAGAGGGACAGCAAAGTAATTGAGTATCTGTTCAGCATATAATAGAAACGATTTGTAATCAGAGTATGAACCTAATTGTATGGAGGATGTTTGTGTAAACTTATTAAAAAGTTATGATGATTTGATGTTTAATTTGTACTTTAAAGGCCATTTTTTTTCATAAAAGTATTTTTTTAGAAAAATAGCTTGTTCTTTTGAACTCGACAAATCGAAATACTACTCCATCATGCAAACACAACAGGTTTCCTCGCTCCCTAAAGCAACAAAAAAAGCATACGAAATAACGACGCACGGACATACGCGAACAGATAATTATTATTGGTTACGTGACCGAGAGGACCCAAATGTTATCGCTTATCTAGAAGCCGAAAACGCGTATTGTGCATCTGTATTAGCACCGTACAAAGAGTTACAAGAAACATTGTTTACAGAAATGAAGGCGCGAATTAAAGAAACAGACGCCTCTGTACCTTACCAAATAGATGATTATTTCTACTATTCGCGATACGAACAAGGAGGTGAATACCCTATCTATTGTCGAAAAAAAGGAAATCAGGAGGCAACTGAAGAAATACTTCTAAATGGAAATCTTCTCGCAAAAGACCATACCTATTTTCATATTGGTGGCTACACAATCTCGGATAATGAGGAAATAATGGCGTTCGGAATAGATACAGTCAGCCGAAGAAATTATGCAGTTCAATTCAAAAATCTAATAACAGGCGAGTTGTATCCAGAGACCATTGAGTATACAGAGGCTGGAAACTATGCTTGGGCCGCGGATAATCAATCGTTCTTCTACGTCCTTCGAGAACAAGATACATTGCTTGGTTATCGGGTTTATCGGCACCAGCTTGGTACAACACAAGAAGAAGATATATTGATTTATGAAGAAAAAGACAATCAATTTGGATTGGGGCTTTATCGGATGAAATCAAAAAAATACATAGCCATTGTTTCTGTTCAAAATGGAGTATCCACGGAGTATCAGTTACTCGATGCTGCTAAACCAACAGATGAATGGATCGTTTTTTTGGAAAGAGAAGAGGGGCATGAATATTATTTAGAGCATGTACAAGATAAATTCTTCATTCGGACAAATACCCAAGGCGCCGTCAATTTTCAATTAATGGAAGTACCAGAAAAGAAGATACAAAACGGAATAGCTGCTTGGCAGATGGTCATCTCGGCAAGAGAGGACGTCATGCTTGAAACATTCGAGGTGTTTACACATTTTTTGGTCATTCAAGAAAGAAAAGAAGGATTAGTGCAATTGGTTATAAAAAATTTGCAGACGAAAGAAGAACACCAACTTGATTTCGGTGAATCTGCATACGACGCTTATATTGGCACGAATCCGAATTTTAATACGTCCGTTCTTCGTTACGGATACACTTCTTTGACTACCCCTTTTTCGACGTTTGACTACAACATGGAGACTCGGGAGAAGGTATTGCGCAAGGAACAAATTGTCTTGGGTGGTTTTGCTAAAGAAAATTACCAAACGGAGCGTGTTTTTGCCACAGCGCGGGATGGTGTGAAAATTCCAATTTCATTGGTGTATAAAAAAACAACAGCCATTGATGGAACCGCACCGCTGCTTCAATATGCGTATGGTTCGTATGGAATCAACATGGATGCTTCGTTTAGTTCGCGGCTATTGAGTTTGTTGGATAGAGGGTTTGTTTACGCGATTTGTCATATCCGGGGAGGTCAAGAAATGGGGAGAAAATGGTATGATGAGGGTAAAATGAATGCCAAAATGAATACATTCACGGATTTCATGGATTGTAGTTCTTTCTTAATTTCAAATAAATGGGCAGATGCTTCGCGTCTTTTTGCCATGGGGGGAAGTGCCGGCGGACTTTTGATGGGCGCTGTGCTCAATATGGCGCCTAACTTATACAAAGGAGTGGTTGCACAAGTCCCATTTGTAGATGTAGTTACGACGATGCTCGATGAAACAATTCCATTGACGACCGGGGAATGGGAGGAGTGGGGAAATCCAAAAGAAGAGGAGGCATATCACTACATGCTTTCGTATTCTCCTTATGACCAAGTGATTGCACAAGAGTACCCCGCTCTTTTAGTGACGGCCGGTTTGCATGATTCGCAAGTACAATATTGGGAACCTGCGAAATGGGTGGCGAAATTGCGTGAAATGAAAACGAACGATACCCCTCTGCTTTTTCACTGTGATTTGCAGGCAGGTCACGGTGGTGCTTCAGGTCGGTTTGCCTCTTTGCAAGATACGGCAAGAGAGTATGTGTTTATTCTTGCATTAGCAGGAATAACAGCTTAATCAACGATATAGAAAAACCCAACGAAGGATTTTGTAACCCGCTAGAATAGTGCCTTTTAAAGTGCCTGAAACCTTTGAGTGGCCTATTCTACAGCGGTAATTAACAGGTATTTCTGTGATTTTTAATTGGTGTCGAAGCGCCTTTAACTGCATCTCAACAGTCCAGCCGTAGGTGGTATCTTGCATGTGTAGTTTTTCGAGTGCATCCCAACGAATAGCTCGAAACGGCCCTAAATCGGTATATTTGAACCCATAAAGTAGGTGGATAAGAAAGGTAGCCAACCAATTTCCGAAGATTTGTTGGGGTGTCATAGAGCCTGCTTCTTGTTGACCTAGCGCACGGGAACCAATGACAAAGTCATAGCCCTCTTGTAAAATAGGTTGAACAAGTTTTGGAAGTTCCTCTGGAAAATCAGAATAATCTGCATCAAGAAAAACAACAATATCTGGTTTTTTAGGTCGGATATAATCTAAACCCTTCAAACAGGCAATTCCGTATCCTTGGCGGGGTTCGTCGAGTACCGTAGCACCTGCTTGTTGTGCCACAGAAGAGGTCATATCGCTTGAATTATTATTAACTACAACGATTTCTTTAACCCATTCTTCTGGAATTTCTTGAATGACTTTATCGACAGACAAGGCCTCGTTAAAAGCAGGAATAACAACATAGATAGAAGCCTTGGCTGTACTTTCACTCATTTTATTTATCCGTTTCTATTGATTTGCAATAGGTATCATACAAAGTTTGTGCTTGTTTTTGTTCCAAAAATAAAAGTTGTTTGTAATCTGAGCATGCTTTGTCGATACGTTTCATCGAAATATAGGCCGCTGCTCTTTGGTAATACGCTTTGACGAGAAGGTGGTCATTTTTAATGGCTTCTGTCAAACTTTCAATCGCTAATTTAGGCTGATTGAGTGTCATGAAATAATTGCCATCTTGGAAAAGATCTTCTGCTAGTTGTCGCTTTGCTGCGGCTTCTTCTTCTTGGCTCGCATTTGTTTTTGTCCAACCTAAATCAAATCGAAAAATCACTTCTGTATTAATTGGCTGGTCGTCAAGTTTGGCAGGTAGCCAACTTCCTTTGGTTGCTATGATGGCGTCAATCAACTTTTGATTGTACTTGGGTTGTGTGCTTTCTTCTATCCGAACACCCGTGAGATGCCCATCTTTGGTAATAATTGCACGTGCAATAAATAATGCCCGCCGCCAGTCTGGAAATGCAAATTTTTCATAAATGTATGTCATCGCAGACTTTTGGCTATTCAAAAAAATGGGAACCAAGTGGTAATTGTCTGAAATATATACACGCTCCCCATTTTTTGCTAGATAAGATTCAGGCTGAAAACCAACCCGGTGCACGCGTTGCGAAACAAAACTTATTTGAATCGGAACTTCTACAGAAATACTAGGTAATTGATTGATAACTAGCTTTATGTCGCTCAGTTCTTTAATCTTGAAGTAAACATCTTCAATAACTAAAATGCTGTCTTCGACCTGATACCGGAGTTTTCTGCTTTTTCCATTAATGGTATTGAGAACACTATCCGGACTGAAAAAATCATAGTAAAGTTGACTGTCCCGAAAGTCAGCAGAATAAATAGGACTACCGTCTGTCAAAGCGATGGCTGTTTTGACCCATTCGCCTTGTAATTTCTTGTGATCAAATGTTTGACTAAACGCTCCAAAAGAAATGAGGAGTAAGGAAAAAAAAGTATATTTTTTCATTTTTTCTCTTTTTACGAAAAGGTTAACTCGCTTCCCAACTTGTGATAATACGACTACCTTCTTCTGTGTTTGAAATAGATAAATAGGTTTGAATTTCCTGTTGAAGTTCTTCCACGTGTGAAATAACTCCGACAATTCGGTTTTCTCGTCGAAGTGACTTCAACGCCTCAAAGACAATTTGCAAGGAGCCTTTGTCTAATGACCCAAAACCTTCATCAATGAAGAAAAAGTTATTGGCCATTTTTTGCTGTGAATGAATACTATCTGCCAACGCCAGTGCGAGTGAAAGTGCCGCTTGAAATTTTTGTCCACCTGAAAGCGTCTTGAGTAATCGTAAATGTCCGCCATTCAACATATCACGCACCCAAAATGTATTGTCATCGCCCAATGTCAACTCTAATTGTTGCCTTGTCATGCGTGAAAAGCGTTCGTTCGCTACTCGACAAAGGTTTTCTAGGTAAATTTTAGAAATATAATTGACAAAACCGCTAGAGCGAAACATCGTTTCAAGGATTTTTAAATCATCTCCTCGCTTTACTATCAACGCCAATTCTTGGAGAAGCGTTGATTTTTTGTCTAATTGTTCGGTTAATGTCTGAATTTGAGATTCTAGTCTTCCTTTTGTTTGGAACAGTTGCTCTTGCTCAGCTTTCGCTTTTCCAAGCGTTTCGTTCAATTGTGTCTGTTTTTGGGCATCGTAGATTAAATCACCAAAAAATTGCTGTTTTTTGGTTTGTACTTCATCTAAGTCTGCTTGAGCTATTTTTATTTGCGTGAAAAAAGTTTGTACTTCTTGTTGAGCTTTTTTCAGCTCTTCCAACGTCCAGGTTTGCCACATCTGGCGTACGTCAACTTCATTTGCAAACTCAGGCGTGTGCTGCAATGTCTCGTCGATTTGCTCCTGTATCGAATGAATATCTTGCTTTCTTTGCGTTACTTCTTTTGTACGTTCTGCAAGTATCCCTTTCTGTGTTTCCACGTCTTGCAGTAAACTTTGGTAGTCTTTTTCCAGCTGCTGGGCTTGGTCTTCTATGTGTTTGATTTCCTCCTCTTTTTGCTTGATAACGGTTGTTAGCTCAGAAACAGATTTCTCGGCAAATGAAGCGATATTTTCCATCACCATTTGTTGTTCCAACACCTGAATTTCAGTTCGTGCTGCAACAACTTTTTGATCGATTTCTTTCAACTTTGTAGCCTCTATTTGTTGAATCACCGCTGCTTTTTGTTCTATATTACTCTGGAGAACAGACATGCTTTCAGTGGTTTGCTTGTGCTCAGCAACCAGCTGCATGTGGGTTTCCACCCAGGCATTGAAATCGTTCTCGACAGAAGGAATAGTCTCCCAAATAAACGTTTCTTTCTGCTCATTGAGTAACCTTAAAGCCACTTCCCACTTCTCACGGATTACCTCTTTTTGTTTTTCTGTATCTTGCCATTTACTCACCGCAAGCTCAAATTTTTGCTGTGATTCTCGAAGCTTTTCTTGTTTGTTTTTTTCTTGTTTTACGGCGTTCTCAAGAACAGAAACCGATTGGCTACTGGGCTCTATTTTGGTAGGATGGTGCGTCGAACCACACAAAAGGCAAGGTTCACCAGCTTGGAGTTGCTGAGCAAATGAATGGAGTTTCTCTTTTACTCGTTCCTGCTGCAATTGCGCCTCTAACTCTGCAAGGATACCTTCTTTTTGATGCAAACTCGTCCGGAATAAATCACGAATCTTATCAACAGTAGCCGCGTGTATTGGTGTCTCTGCTGTAAAGTTAGGAGATAATTCCGCACCCATCTGTACAATGAGTTGTATTTGCTCGTTCCCTAGAGTATGTACTTGCGTTGCCTCTTGCTTAATCGTTTTTTTGTTTGCTTCAAGATTCCTGCATTCCGTGAACCAAACCCGAATAT
>JBKBRQ010000129.1:0-7818 GCA_046292055.1 Spirosomataceae bacterium
CATCTGTTCCATCTTCCCAAACTGTTGTTTTTTCAGCACGAGCGGCTAGTAAAGCGGTTAAATTAGCCAAAGTACCACCAGAAGTCAAGATACCACCCGCTTGTTGGGAATCATACCCTATTTTTGTACAAAGAAGTTCTGAAATCACTCGCTCTTGCGCCGTTGAAGCCATACCCATTTCATAAACTGCACCTCCATTATTAAGAAGACTCGTCATAGCACCTACCCAAGCCGTCACGGGTGCGGGAACTGCTACTTGATGCCCCATGTAGTGTGGATGATGTACATGAATGGAGTGATTGAGCACTTTTTCCGTCCAATCTTCCATTGACTCAGATTTATTATCCTGCTGCCAATATATGAACTCATCTTCTGGTGCTCGATAAGTAATGACTGATTTTTGGTTTTGGGCAATCTGCTCCAAATAGTTTGCAAGTTGATCAACCATTTGTAATCCTGTAGACCTAAACGACTCACTATGAAACAATTGACTTAACTCTTCGGGTGTATTCATTTTTATATTGCTAAATAACGTTTGATCTTATCACGTAAAACATCATTAATTTTCTTGTATGACTCAAAAGTCCAACCAGCAACGTGTGGTGTAACTAATACTTGCGGAAGTGCAATGAGTTGATCAAATACTTCTTTTTGTTGCGGAGTAAGCGAATTTAATTTTTCATTTTCAAGGACATCTAGACAGGCTCCTTTTACTTTACCGACTTGCAAGGCATGCAATAAATCCGTTTGTACAACTAATTCCCCTCGCGCTACATTGCAAAAGAAAATAGGTTTGGCAAACGAGTCGAAAAAGTCTTGGTTACACATTTGAAAAGTATCTATTGCTAATGGAATGTGTAAACTTACGATTTCAGCTTCCCGAAATATTTCGGTCATTGTACATTCTTTAACCAAATGATTTCCAAATCCGTATCTATATTTATCATAAGCCAATACTTTACAACCAAATGCGACAAGACGTTCGGCAGTTGCTTGCCCATTATTTCCGTAACCGATAAGCCCAACTGTTTTGCCAAATAATTCTTCCCCTCGGTTTTGTTCTCTTAGCCATTTTCCGACCTTCACTTGTTCAAAGGAAACATGAATATTATTAAACAAGGAAAGAATCATACCAATGAGGTGTTCCGCCACAGCTACCCGATTGGCTTCATTCGCAGCAAAAACCTCCACGCCTCTCCGTTTACAAGCTTCTAAATCAATTAAATCTAAGCCTGCGCCTGCTCTCCCGATGAACTTCAGATTGGCTGCTTTTTCTAAGAACGCATCGTCAATGCTAAATTTACTTCGAATGATCAATCCATCGTATTGGGCAACAATTTCATCTACTTCATTTGGACCTAAATTGGGGAAATAATCTACCTCTAAACCTAAATCTACGGGCATTTGCACAATGGATTCGTGCATTTCATCAACAATCAACACTTTCATTTTTTCCAATAAAGGTAGTTTATGATTAACTTTGAGCAAATTTACAATTTATCGTTACAAAAGTAGTACGCATTATGAACGAAAACTTACCCAATATCGGCATTACCCTTGGTGACATCAACGGGATTGGCCCTGAAGTGATCATTAAGGCACTAGCAAACCACAAGGTGAGCCGTTTGTGTAATCCGATTATTTATGGGTCAGGGAAACACCTCAGCAGATATAAGAACTTAATACATCAGCGAGACTGGTCTTTTGTGACTATTCAACACCCAAAAGATGCCAAAGAAAAACAGATTAGTCTTATTAATTGTTGGTCAGGTGATTTTTTTGATATTGAATTGGGTAAACCAACGAAAGCGAGCGGTGCACTTGCGTTGAAGTCCTTACAAAAAGCAACAGACGATTTGAAAAAAGGATACTTGCAGGGAATCGTCACAGCACCCATCAATAAAGACATGATTCAAGGGGAAGGATTCGATTTCCCTGGACATACAGAATATTTTGGACAGGAGTTCGGAAATGATAAACCGCTGATGTTCATGGTGAGTCCTTTGTTACGCGTTGCCGTTGTAACAGGTCATTTGCCCCTTGAAAAAGTAAAAAGTACATTAACAAGTGCATTAATTACCGAAAAAATAGAAGCCGTTATTGCCTCTCTACGCGTTGATTTCGGAATTTTTAAGCCTAAAATAGCGATTCTTGGGTTTAACCCACATGCAGGTGAAAATGGTTTACTAGGCAAGGAAGAAATGGAGGTTATCCAGCCGGCTATGGATAAACTTAAAATTAAAGGGAATTTACTTTTTGGTCCCTATCCTGCAGACGGTTTTTTTGCGGCAAGCCAATGGAAGCACTTTGATGCAGTGATCGCAATGTACCACGACCAAGGCCTTACACCTTTTAAAATGCTCGCATTTGAAGACGGCGTGAATTTCACGGCTGGACTTCCGATTGTTAGGACTTCTCCTGACCATGGCACAGCCTACGCAATTGCTGGAAAAAACGAAGCCGATGCGGGCTCTATGTTACATGCTATTTACACGGCTGTCGATATCGCGAAGCAGCGCAAAGAATACCACGAAATAGAGGCGACTTCACTTAGAAATAATCCGGTAAACATGGAAAAACCCAAACGCGAAAAACAATTATAAATCTGTTAAGTCTTCGAAAGGTAAACGTAAATGAACGGTTTTTACAGTTACCATAGGGAGATAAATTGTTGTAGAGCGAAGGTATTTATGTCCCAATATTTCTTGCAAAACCTTTACATCCATTCCCATTTCTAAGCAATGGATAGCGAAACTATGCCGAAGTGTATGGAAAGTGACAGGCGTCTGAATTTTGCATTTCTCAATAGCTGCATGAAACATCAATTGGACACTTCGAGGTGTTAATGGATTCCCTTTTGCATTTGAAAATAAAAAAGTGGTTGGCTCAAATTTTTCGACATATTCATGAAATAACTCCAGCAAAGAAGTGCTTAATTTTACAAAGATTGGTTCAGCTTGCTCATGAGGTATCGTAAAAACTTCATTTTTAGTATCAAAATGTTCCAATTTTAGTGCTAAAAGAACGCTGAGCGTTAATCCGTAGTGGTAGGTTAGCGCTATCATGAGCCTGTGTTTTATGTTCTTTGTTTCTTTGAGAAGTAGGCTAATTTCTTCTTTTTTCAAGACATGGATTTCTTTGGTCTCAATGAGTTTCCCGAGCGTATTAATTTGAATTTTCCGCTTGAATATGATTTCATAAAACAACTTGATTGCTTTACTTGATTGGATAGCATAGTCTTCCGATTCCTTTTCGTTCGCCAACTCTCTTAAATAGTTCGAAATTAATTCATCTGTAAACGCTTTCTGTGGAAGGTCGCGGTACTTCGTGTAGAATAAATACACGTAATTTCTATAAGCAGCGACGGTTGATGCATTATATTTGCCTTTTTTTAACTGGGAACTGAATCTATCTATGAGGTGTATCACTTGCTGGAAAGATTGTTTTCTGAAACTCGCTTGCAAATAAACAAGAAAAAGCAAATGTTGTCACTATTTATTTTCATTTATTTGGCCATGACGTTGGGTGTTGGATGGTTTGCCTCCCGTTTCGTAAAAAGTTCACGCGATTTTGCTTTGGCAGGACGACAAATGCCTACTTATGTCGTTGCAGCTGGTTTGTTTGCCACATGGTTTGGTTCTGAAACAATCATGGGGGCTTCCTCTGAATTTATGAAAAAAGGGATTTTAGGAATCATTGAAGACCCACTTGGAGCAGCGCTTTGCTTATTTTTACTTGGTCTTTTTTATACAAAACCTCTTTATAAACTCAACTTACTTACATTCAGCGATTACTTTAGTCTTCGATTTACCAAAAGGGTAGAACTAATTTCTGCTTTTTTCATGATTCCCTCCTACTTTAGCTGGATTGCCGCACAGCTCATTGCACTTGCCATTGTCTTAGAATCTATCATGGGTTTACCAATTTCGTATGGCGTTGTGTTGTGTGCTACGATTGTACTCATTTATACTTACATAGGCGGGATGTGGTCGGTTTCAATTACAGATACCATTCAAACGGTCATTATTATTTTCGGTTTAATTTGGATTGCCTCCCAGCTCATTGAACAAGTCGGCGGACTTTCTGAACTCGTCTCCTCGGCTCCTCCCGATTTCCTTCGATTTACCCCCAAAGAACCAAGTGCCCATGCCTGGCTTCTTTATTTTGATGCCTGGATTACCATCGGTTGGGGCTCCATACCACAGCAAGATGTATTTCAACGAATATTATCCGCCAAAAGCGAAAAAAGTGCCGTTAGTGGCGCCTATTTATCCTCCTTTCTTTACTTAACTATTGCCATTTTACCTTTGCTTATCGTTTGGTGTGGTTCCATTTTATATCCAAGTCTAAAAGACGGAGACCCACAAATGGCGATTCCCAAGCTTATCCTAACTCATTCGACACTTCCCGTTCAAATCCTTTTCTTCGGAGCTTTACTTTCTGCCATTCTGAGTACATGCAGTGGGGCAATTCTTGCACCTGCTACAGTCGTTGCTGAAAATATTGTCAAACCATTGTACGGAGAAAAGATAGCTGACAAGACATTACTTCATATCATGCGTATCTCAGTCGTTGTCATAACAGTTATCTCGGTCGGCATGTCTTTCGTAAGTACCAATATCTACACATTAGTTGGTGAAGCATCCGCACTTAGTTTAGTCGCCCTTTTTGTCCCTTTAACAGCAGGGATTTATTGGAAAAAAGCCAGTGAATGGGGCGCTATCCTCTCTATGATCGGTGGTACTTTTGTTTGGGTCTTTTTTGCCTTTATTCTAGAAAATGAACTCGCACTTATCTATGGTTTATTTGCTAGTATTTTAGGAATGGTTGTAGGGTCATTACTTCGTAATTGATTGTGCTACATGCCAAGCACCCGTCCAAGCTGCTTGAAAATTATATCCGCCCGTGATGGCATCAATATTTAGGACCTCTCCTGCAAAAAATAAACTCGAATCCGACTTCCAAGCGAATGTAGTTGGGTCAATGGAATCTAATTCAATACCACCCGCTGTCACAAACTCTTCTTTAAATACCCCTTTGCCATTTACTTGAAAAGGCGAAGCAATCAGTTCTCGACACAGAGCCTGTTTTTGTTTTTTCCCAAATTCAGCCCAATTCATAAAGTTTGAAATACCTGCACGAATACAGAGAAATTTCCAAAAACGTTGAGAAATCCCTGGAAATGGCGTGTTGAAAATCTGTTTTTTAGGTGAGTCTTGGGCACAAGCTTGAAAAAAATCTAAAACTTGCTTTTCTGTATTCTCACCTAACCAGTTTACTTTAATTTCTCCTTTATACCCTTCTCTCGCCCAAGAAATCGCACCCCATGCAGAAAGACGCAAAACAGCAGGTCCTGACATACCCCAATGTGTAATCAATAAACCTCCTTTTGTTTTTAGTTTTTCTTTTGTCCATTCAACCACTACATTCGGGAAACTCACACCTTGCAAGTCAAGTAAATTTTTCTCTTGAATTTGAAATGTAAACAACGAAGGAACAGGCGAAACAATGGGTAAACCAAGATTTCCTAATGTCTCCCACATCCGTTTATCACTCCCAGATGTTACGACCAAATACGAACATAGGAACGTCGATGTATCTGTCTCCACACACCAACATTCTTGCTTTTTTTGAAAAGAAAGCACGCGTGTACTTGTCAAAATCTGACAGTTGCTCTTTTGTGCCAAACGATAGAATAAATCGATAATGGTTTGTGAGGAATCTGTACTCGGAAATACACGACCGTCAGGTTCTGTTTTTAATTTGACTCCATTTTTATGGAACCACGCTTGCGTTTCTTTCGAACCAAATCGGTGGAACGCAGATTTCAAAAACTCCTGCCCCCGTGGATAGCCTTCGCTGAGTTTATTTGGGTTCGTCTGTGCGTTTGTAACATTGCAACGCCCGCCTCCCGAAATTTTTACTTTCTGAAGGCAGGCGTTGTTTTTTTCAATTAATACGATTTGTAAAGAAGGATTTTTTTCTTTGATTTGGAGGGCTGTGAAGAATCCAGCTGCTCCTCCGCCAATAATCACAACATCTATTTTATTTTCCACTTGCATCAAACTGTTTGCGGAGCGTTTTACGCTCTTTTCGCAACAAATCTAGCAATTTTTCTTGACCTTGCAGGTTAGACCCGTACTCAAAAGTAACGCGATGCCGTTTGTTTCCATCAATGATTTCAATCCACTCTTTCCCTCCATCTGCACAATCTGGACAACCGATTAACGTATCAATAGTGACAAAAGCCTTGAAATCAACTAATTGATACAATTCATTCACTTGATTTTGCGAGAGCACAAAATCTGTAGTCAATGTGGTTACCGGCCCGTTCCCACCTCGGAAAGGTGTTTCCTTCACCACAAACTGACCTTTTGAACCCGTATAAATGACTTCTTCATAACAGGGACCAACACACATACCGAAAGATTGACCTGATTTTATCACTCGATTTGTAGCTTCAGCGGGAATCGCTAAATTCAAATCGGTGCAGGCAACCAAAGAAAAAACAAAAAATAACGGCAGAAGTACGACTTGTTTGCGCATATTTTACGAAAATTGCAGTTGAATAATCTGAATAAATAGAGTCAATTCTCAAACAAATAGTTGGAATGATAGCAAACCACCACATCGCTTACATTGCGAAGGAACTACAAATTAACCAAAAAAACGTACAAAATACCTTACAACTTTTCGAAGAAGGCGCCACCATCCCGTTTATTTCTCGGTATAGAAAAGAAGCAACAGGAAGTTTAGACGAAGTGCAAGTAGCGGATATAAAAAAGTGGGCAGATAAATTTGAAGAAGCTGACAAACGCCGCGAAGCCATCATTAAGTCTATCACAGAGCAAGGAAAAATGACAGATGCTCTACTTGCCAAACTAAATCAAGCACTTTTTCTTCAGGAACTAGAAGACCTTTACCTTCCATACAAACAAAAAAGAAAAACGCGCGCCACCCAAGCCATTGAAAAAGGGCTTGAGCCTTTAGCAAAAATCATCTTCGAACAAAAAGAACGAAATATTCTCGCCCTTGCGGAACGGTATCTCAATGACCAAGTGACAAGCCGGGACGAAGCGTTGGCAGGTGCGCGTGACATCATCGCAGAATGGGTGAATGAAGACACAGATGCGCGACAAATCATGCGTAAAATCTTCACGCGCGATGCCATTCTTGTATCAACTGTAAAAAAAGGAAAAGAAACAGAAGGTATCAAGTACAAAGATTATTTCGATTTTTCACAGGAACTTCAAAAAATCCCATCCCATCGGCTTTTGGCAATTCGCAGAGGAGAAGAAGAAGGCTTTTTAAAAGTGGGGATTTCTGTAGATGAGGAATATGCCAGCGAATCTTTGTTTAGAAATTATTTGCGCGGATTTAGCGAAGCAAAAAACGAAGTCGAAACTGCTATTCGCGATAGCGTAAAAAGACTGATGAAGCCAAGTATTGAGAATGAATTTGCACAGACATCGAAAGAAAAAGCTGATTTGGAGGCAATTCAAATATTTGCAACAAATTTACGCCAATTACTCCTCTCCGCTCCTTTAGGGCAAAAACGTATTTTAGCCATAGACCCCGGCTTCCGAACGGGCTGTAAGACAGTTGTTATCAATGAATTAGGCGATTTACTAGCCGATACCGTCATTTATCCAATGGACAGACGTTTGGAGGCTGAACAAAAAGTCAAAAAATTAATTCAAGACTTTGCATTAGAAGCTGTAGCGATTGGAAATGGAACTGCAAGCCGGGAAACGGAACAATTTATCAAGAGTTTTATCAAAGAAACGCGCATCGAAAATCCGGGAAAAGTGTATGTTG
>JBKBRQ010000130.1:0-7744 GCA_046292055.1 Spirosomataceae bacterium
GAAATCGCTGCTCTTTTTCCATTCCCATACATTCATATTGGTGGAGATGAATGCTACAAAGGATATTGGGAACGTGCTGAACACGTCCAAAAATTCATGGCAAAAAACAACATCGCAGACAGCCATGCTCTTCAAAGTTATTTCATCAAACGGGTCGAAAAAATTGTCTCCTCCAAAGGGAAAAAAATCATTGGTTGGGACGAAATCCTTGAAGGGGGACTCGCACCTAACGCGGCTGTTATGAGCTGGCGGGGAATGGCGGGCGGAATTGAAGCCGCAAAAATGGGACATGAAGTCGTCATGACACCGAACCAACATGCCTATTTGGACTTGTACCAAGGAGACCCTAGTTTAGAACCACCAACTTACAGCCAACTAACTTTGAAAAATGCGTATCAATTTGAACCGGTTCCAGAAGGAGTAAATCCATCGCTTATAAAAGGTGGACAAGGAAATCTGTGGAGTGAACGCTTTGCGACTTTACGTGCGATGGAATACATGGCGTATCCGCGTGCTTGGGCATTGGCGGAAGTTTTTTGGTCGCCAGCCAAAGAAAAAAATTGGACGTTTTTCTTGAACCGACTTTCGACACATTTTGAACGTGCGGATAACCAGGAAATCGCCTACTCAAAAGCACATCTTGACCCAATTATTCGGACAAAAAAAGGAGAGGATGGCGTGTATGTTTCTCTCCAATCGGATATTCCTAATACAAAGATTTATTACAGTTTAGACCAATTTCCCGCAGATTCGTTCTCGACTTTGTACGACAAGCCGTTTCTACTTCCCAAAGAACCGACCCTTTTGCATGTCATTGTCTATAAGGACAATCAACCGCTTAGTCGCATGGTACGCCTTTCTACTACTGAGTTGGAGAAACGTTGATTTTTCACTTCAAGCCTTTTTTATACTTGTTTGAGCGAGGTGTTCTTGGTTAGTTACTTTCATTTTGAGATTGGAATGAACGAACTAGCCGGGAGCATCTTTTTGTCTATAAATAAGGCATTGAACATTCATGTCCACCGAAAACTGTTATTCGAATAGAAATGCTGGGTAACTTACGTATTTTATATATTTTGATTGCGTATTTGGAGTTCTAACGCCTTTGAAATACATTTACATGGGTATTTTTGAGAGTATTTGTTACGAATGCCCCTCATCATTCAATTAAGAAATAGACGCCATAGATACTGTTTGTGGCGTATATACAATCGTTAGCAGAGATTGTAAAACAAAACCACAGACAAAATGAAATTAATAATTTTTATATTGACATTTATACCTCTTTTAACCTTTGGACAGTATGACCCCAAGGTGGAAGAATATCAACATAAAACAGTTTACACAAAATATGACACCATTAACTATCACATATATTCAAAAGGTCAAATTGATGAGAAAAAGAACATTTTAATATTTTTTCACGGTTCAGGTGGAAATCCTTTATTCATACAAACCATAAAATTGGATACGATACAAATCGTAGAAAATGGTATTACAAAAAGTAAAGTTGAGAAATCCATTTTCCTGAGGACATCTGTTCCTTTTAATTTAGATAGAATACCTAACGATTATATTTTTGTATTAATTTCAAAAAAAGGGGTACCTTTTTCATCTGATAAAAACGCGTATGTACCAAGTCAAACCTTCTATAAAAACGAATCTTTAAATTATAGAGTTTGGCAGAGCGACAAGGTTATTCATGACATAACAAAAAAGTTGATAAAGAACCCAAACAAAATTGTAGTAATTGGACACTCCGAGGGTTCAGATGTAGTTGCCAAATTAGGACATAAAAACAAAAAAATAACACATATTGGATATTGGGCAGGAGGAGCAAATACACAGTATTATGACTTTGCTTTATTCATTCAAAAAGAGGTTCAAAATGGAAAAACAACTCAAACAGAAGCGAATAAATCTTTGGATAGTTTATTCACAGATATTAAAAACATAGAAAACGACCCAAATAATGTAGAAAAACAATGGCTAGGAAATCCTTATCGCAGATGGGCACAATTTACCGAACCTCCAATTGATAACTTATTAAAAATAAACAAACCTTTATTTGTAGCGGTTGCAGGAAAAGATGAGTCTGTTCCTATTGAAAGTAGTTTATTAATACCTATCGAGTTTATTAGACATAAAAAAGATAATTTGACCTTTAAAATATATCCCGACTATAATCATTCATTTGCTAAACCGCCAAAAAGTGAAAACGAAGAATGGAGTTGGGAATTTATGAATGTTTTTGATGACTTTATGAAATGGGTAGAGCAATAACAACCTCTGCTAACATATAAGGCTTAAACGCATGTAGCGTAGCGGAACAGCGATATACACCTGTGTTGAACGAAGCTTCGGGGGTATGGGTATTCAATTCAGATGGTTGGTATTTGGGGCATATATTGTACAGTAGATATCGCTTTTAAAAGTCTGATAAGCCACTAAACTGGGTGGTGCGTTTGCGGCAAATAGGGAGAATACTCACATCTCTATCAAACTTATTCAAGAACTCTTGGGACATCAGGATTTGAGAACAACGTTACGTTATACCCATGTCAGTCAACGAACGTTAGAACAAATCAAAAGTCCATTTGATGCTTTAAATCTCCATCCAGAAAAATAAATACGACATCTAAAGTGATAATATAAATTTGAAAAGTACAAATAGTACGACAAATTTTTCGCGTATTAGAGAGTTAGGTGGAATGCTATGCGACCTCAGATAAAAGCTGGTTAATAACTTCATCAACTTGCTTTCCATTTCCTAAATTATCTTCCAACATTGACTTGACAAATTCTTTATAAACTTCATCAGTTAATATTGTTTCAGTTGTTACTTCTGGTTAGCCAAATTCTTTTAAGTTTTTCACACCAGCTTTTAATAAATGTTCTCTAATTTGTTCGTTTTTCATTTTATTTGAATTTGTGAGAAGCACAGCATATAGGCAATAGTTACCAGTAACTTCTCGGTTAATAATTTAATTTATCGTAGGCTACATCGCCCATCTGCAAAACGTTAGCAGTAAGCTCACCCCCCAATCCGTAAAAAGCATACAAACTGCCTGAATTTGTATTAGCAAAGCACTCGGCAACTGCATCACCTTTGCATTTCAATATAAATTCAAAATGTATGTTCAAAAATATATTAGGTCTAGCGCCTAAATTAGAATCAGATGGTTCTTACAGCCCTTCAAAACTTGCTTTGCAATTGGCAACTAAACAAACAACAGACTATAAGCCTGTTGTTTATAAAAAATACCAAGGTAAAAAATCAAAAATTCTTGTGATTTTTACCGAACAGAAAAACATGAAAATGCAAAATGGCAAAATGTTTTCTACGGGCAATCACCCTGTTGAAGCACTCTTACCCATGATGCATTTAAAAAATGCTGGTTTTAGTTTTGAAATAGCTACCCCAACAGGAAAACCCATTGTTTTTGAAATGTGGGCATTCCCAGAAAAAGACAAAAATGTCAAAAAATTCTACGAAGAATATAAAAGCGATTTTGAACAACCCAAAAAATTACAAGACTTTGTAAATAATACTCTATCCGCGACTGAAACGTTTGCAGCGGTTTTCATACCTGGAGGACATGGCGCCATGCTTGGAATTCCTGAAGACAAAAATGTAGGAAATATATTGTCGTGGGCACATGAAAATAATCTTTTCACCATCACACTTTGTCATGGCCCTGGTTCCTTATTAGCAACTACACTGGATAATCAACCTTTTCTTTACGAGAACTACAAAATGGCAGTTTTTCCTGATTCAGTCGATAAAATGACCCCTAAAATTGGATACCTTCCGGGACAAATGCCATGGGGATTAAGTGAAAAACTGAAAAGTCTAGGTGCTAACATTGTGAATACCAAAGCAGATAATACGGTTTGCTTAGATAGAAAATTGATTACAGGCGCCAGTCCCTTGGCAGCAAATGAACTTGGGAAATTAGCAACAGAAACTTTATTAATAGAATTGAAATAATTTAAAAATCAACAAGAATGAAAAAGACAATATTTATTACTGGTGCAAGTAGCGGCATTGGAAAAGAAACTGCAAAGTTATTTCAATCAAAAAGATGGAATGTTATCGCTACCATGCGAAATCCAAATAACGAAACAGAGCTAAACCAATTAGAAAATGTTTTGGTTGCCCAATTGGATGTTTTAGATCTAGATTCTATACAAAAAGCGTTTGCAGAAGGCATTCAAAAATTTGGAAGTGTCGATGTATTGCTTAACAATGCAGGTTATGGTGCTTATGGTCCATTAGAAGCATTTAATAGAGACAATATTGTTCGTCAATTCAATACGAATGTGATTGGACTTTTAGATGTAACAAGAGCCATTCTTCCTCATTTTCGTGAACATAAAAAAGGAATAATCATTAATATTTCATCTATTGGTGGCAAAATGACGTTCCCTTTAGGATCGTTGTACCATGGAACAAAATTTGCCGTAGAAGGTATTTCTGAATCACTAAACTTTGAAGTAGAGCAATTTGGCGGGCAAGTAAAAATTATAGAGCCCGGTATAATTGCAACCGACTTTGGTGGCCGATCTTTTGATTTTAGCAATGACGTAAGCATGGCTGAATACCAGAAAGTTGTAGGAGCTTTAATGACTGCAATGCCAACCATGGCATCCAATGCATCGCCAGCAAGTGTAGTGGCAGATGTAATTTTTGAAGCAGCCACCGATGGTAAAAACCAATTGCGATACACCGCAGGGGAAGATTCAAAAATGTTAATTGCCAATCGTCAACAATACGATGATGCTACATTTATTGGCGGAATTAAATCGCAATTTGGACTTTAGAAAGTAAGAAATATGAATCCAATAATAAAATATTTTCAAGGCGAAAAAGTCGAAAGCTATATTTTCATGATGATAGGAGTCCTTGCGTTTGCAATGGCTTTTTATTTCTTTTTTGCTTTAAAAACCTCCTTTTGGAAAGGAGTCGCTTTGCCTTTAATCATTGTGGCTTTGCTTGAATTTGTGGTGGGTTATACCATTGTTACGCGTAGTCAAAAAGATATTGCTCGTGTGGAAACTTATCTTCAACAAGCACCGGAAAGCATCAAAACCATCGAAATTCCACGAATGGAAAAAGTATTGAGCAATTTTGTAGGGTATCGATACGTAGAAATAGCCTTAATTATATTAGGCATTGTATTGATGTACAGCTCTATGCAGGATACTTTTTGGAGAGGTTTAGGTCTCGGATTGTTTATGCAAACCAGTATCGTTTTATGTTTAGATTTTTTTGCAGAAAGACGAGGGCATATTTATGTTATATATTTACAAGAATTGATCGAAAAAACATGAACAATCTCATTCACCTACACAGTATTTCCGATTTACACAAGGTGTTTAGCCTAGGAAATAGTTTTCATCCATTGGTTACCGTTTTGGATTTTAGCAAAGTAACCGAAAACGTGGAGGAATATTCAAAAGTCACTACCGATTTTTATTCCATCATGTTCAAAAACTACTGCAAAAACAAAATGAAGTACGGCCGAAAAGCCATAGATTTTCAAGACGGGAATCTCATTTGCATTGCTCCCAACCAAACCATTGACATGGACAATGAGGAAGAAGAAAGGGAAGGCAAAATGGGTTGGGGTTTGTTTTTTCACCCCGATCTAATTAGAGCTACCACTTTAAATGAGAAATTAAAAGATTACACTTTTTTCAATTATGAAGTATCCGAAGCCTTGCATCTTTCTGACAAAGAAAAAGGAGTTTTGTATCAATGCGTACAAATAATACAATCCGAATTACAAGAAAATATTGATGTGCACAGCCAATACATCATTGTATCTACTATAGAACTACTCTTAAATTATTGCTCAAGGTTTTATGGCAGACAGATGATTACCCGTAGCCAAACCAACAAATCGATTATTTCTCAGATAGAAAGCGTTTTAACTCACTATACTTCTGCGAATACCATACTGGAACAAGGCTTGCCCACCGTTAAATATTTAGCCGAACAGGTTCATTTATCGCCAAGTTATTTGAGCGATCTATTAAAAAAGGAAACA
Organism: Spirosomataceae bacterium; assembly: GCA_046292055.1. Lineage (GTDB taxonomy): Bacteria > Bacteroidota > Bacteroidia > Cytophagales > Spirosomataceae > CAYNRA01. The sequence goes on from JBKBRQ010000130.1 coordinate 6,054, forward strand.
GGCAAAAACGCACAAGAACACATTCACTTTTATCTGATCGAAGAAGCAAAGAATTTACTTTTGAATTCAGAAAAAAACATAAATGAAATAGCATATAACTTAGGGTTCGAATATCCTCAATATTTCAATACCCTTTTTAAAAAAAAGACCGGAAGAACTCCCAAGGAGTTTAGGAATTTGAATTAAGGAAAGCCTACTGATAACAGCGACTTTACGTCATATTAAAGAAATCCCAAATGAATAAAATGACAAAATTGATTAACCTCATATTCATATTGACCTTAAACTTTTCTTGCGTTGAAAAGAAATCCGTAGAAGGCGAAACTAATACGTCTGAATTGGAAGCAACTTCAAAAAAAGACACCTTAAAATTCACTTCAGGAATTCATTCTATTTTTCAAGACAGTAAAGGGAATTATTGGTTTGGAATTCATAATACTTATGCAGGTGTTTTTGGCTACAACGGCAGTGAGTTTACAATAATTAATGATGAAACTCTTAGACTTACGGAAGATTCTGAAAAAATGCACGTAAGAACTATTCTTGAAGATTCCCAAGGCAGACTTTGGATTGGTAATAATGGAATTGGCGTTATGCTTAAAAGTGGAAACTCAATCATTAACTTCTCCAAAGAGCAAGGGAAATTAATCCCAATGAATGAGTTTGAAGCGAACGCCCAAAGTAAACAGTTTACTAAAAACACAGGACTACAAGCTGTTTTTGCTATTACAGAGGATAGTTAAGGAAATATTTGGTTTGGAGATAGAGATACAGGAGCTTGGAAATATGACGGTAAAACGTTGACAAACTACAAAATTGACACAAAATTCAAATCTCAAATGATATATACCATTTATGAAGACCAGAACAAAAACTTACTTTTTGGAATGGCAGAAGGAGGTGTTTATAAATTCAACGGGAAAACATTTGACAAATAATATTAAAAAATACGAACGCATAACATATAAGACTTAAACGCGTGTAGCGTAGCGGAACAGCGATATACCCCTGTGTTGAACGAAGCTTCGGAGACATCTAGATAACAAAAATACTAACTTTAGTCTGTTGTGTATACATACTATTAAGTAGCTTTGCCCTATTGTAATTTACTCAATGGAGAGCAGAGAAATTTTAATAAAATTATGAAATATGATACACTTACAAATAGTAAAGAAAAAGAGGTATGCAATTCCATCTGTATTCATAGTTATTATTTTGGTATTGAATTTGATAAAACACCCTTTTGTGTATTATTTACCATTTGATATTCCAGGTAAACAAATGGCAAGTACTATTCCTCCTTTTGGTATATTTATAGAATCAAACTACCGGAACGAAAATTCTAATGATCCCTGTTCCATTCTAAAACACGAAAATATTCACTGGGAGCAATATAAAAGGATGGGATTAATTCCCTTCCATTATAATTATTTGAAATGCTATATAAATTCAGGCCGTATAAATAATTGGATGGAAGAGGAGGCTAGAGAGCCCTGTAAATTAAAAAACTGCTAACAGCGTGTGTACTCTTCCCTCATTTAACTACATTCAAAACTAACTAATTCCAGTTTACTTTTTCATTTTTACCTTGTTGCACTATGGGTGTCAACCTCTCCAGAGCCGAATGTAGTCTTTCGTTGTTGTACATCCATACCCACGCTTGGACGTACTTTCTCGTCTGTGAGAGATTA
>JBKBRQ010000131.1:0-7587 GCA_046292055.1 Spirosomataceae bacterium
TTTTTTTTATATGTTTTTTTACGCTAATCAAATGGTAATTTATACCGCAACCTAAAATATTGCTCTTTTTTTTACGTATTTTATGCCAAAAAAAACAGTTGAATCTGTAATTAAACGACTCATTATTTCTATCGATGGAACAACACAAGACACCTACCAAAGTTACCGCATTGGTGGTAGCCTAGAAAAAGTACTTGAAGGGACTCGGAAAGTAATCGAATGGAAAAATAAACTAAAAAGTACGACACCACATATTGTCTTCCAGTTTTTGGTTGTGAAACCGAACGAACATCAGATAGAAGATGTATACGCGCTAGCAAAAGAAGTAGGTGTTCGAGATGTACGCCTGAAAACAGCCCAAATTTATGATTACGAGAATGGCTCTGAGTTGATTCCATCAATTGATAAATACGCACGTTATCGTAAAACAAGGCTAGGTAAGTACGAAATAAAAAATAAATTACTCAACCATTGTTGGAAGATGTGGCACTCTTGTGTTATCACATGGGATGGAAAAGTGATTCCATGTTGTTTTGATAAAGATGCACATTATGTATTGGGAGAAATGAAAAATCATTCATTTGAAGAAATATGGAAATCAAATTCGTACACTCATTTTCGAAAACAATTACTGTATCATCGTTCCCAAATCGAAATGTGTAAAAACTGTACAGAGGGTATGCCAATTTGGGGATAAGTAAATTAACCACTAATTTGCATCGCTCAAAACACAGTTTTCTGTATTTTTGTAGCACAAAAACGGTCAATTAGAAAAAAATATATTATGAGTCAACCGACAAACGCGCCTGCAACGACTTTGCAAGACATTATCGCTCATGCGAAAGAATATGGATTTGTTTTCCCTTCTTCTGAAATTTATGACGGTCTTCAAGCTGTCTATGATTACGGCCAAAATGGTGTAGAACTTAAAAATAACTTGAAAGCAGCATGGTGGAAGTCAATGACGCAATTACATGATAATATTGTGGGTATCGATGCTGCCATTTTCATGCACCCACTTACTTGGAAAGCCTCTGGTCATGTGGATGGATTCAATGATCCAATGATTGATAATAAAGATTCTAAAAAAAGATACCGCGCCGACCAATTGTTAGAAGGTAAAGCAGAGGAGCTTGAAGCAAACGGGCAATCTGATGCTGCAAAAGCTTTATTGGAAGAAATGGGTCGACTTTTGGGTGCGGAAGATTTAGAAGGTGTTCGTCAGTTAATTATTGACCAAAATATTACGTGTCCTATCTCAAAAACAACGAATTGGACTGAAGTCAGACAATTTAATTTGATGTTCTCTACGCAAGTTGGTTCAGTCGCTGAGGATTCTAGTTTGATATATTTGAGACCTGAAACCGCACAAGGTATTTTTGTTAACTTCTTGAATGTCCAAAAAAGTGGACGTATGAAAGTGCCTTTTGGTATCGCTCAAATTGGTAAAGCGTTCAGAAATGAAATCGTAGCTCGCCAATTTACATTCCGTATGCGTGAATTTGAACAAATGGAAATGCAGTTTTTTGTTCGCCCTGGAACTGAAATGGAGTGGTACAATGCTTGGAAAGAAACACGGCTTAAGTTTCATCAAGCGATTGGTCTCCCTGCTGAGAAACTCCGCTTCCATGATCACGAAAAACTAGCACATTATGCCAACGCTGCTGTAGATATTGAGTATCAATTTCCGTTTGGTTTTAGAGAAATGGAAGGGATCCACTCCAGAACAGATTTTGACCTAAAGAATCATCAAGAACTTTCTAAGAAAAAGCAACAATATTTTGACCCTGAGTTAGACGAAAACGGTAAGCCGTATGGCAATTACATCCCGTATGTAGTAGAAACGTCTGTGGGGGCTGACCGCCTTTTCCTAGCTACTTTTTGCCACGCATTTACAAAAGAAACCGTTGGAGAAGGGGAGGCGCAAAAGGAGCGCTTATACTTGAAATTACACCCTGCACTTGCACCAATCAAAGTAGCTGTATTGCCTTTGGTGAAAAAAGACGGTTTGGCGGAAAAAGCGCAAGAAATTACACAATCCTTGAAATCTAGTTTCCGTGCTGTTTACGATGACGGCGGCGCGATTGGGAAAAGATATACGCGTCAGGATTTAATCGGTACGCCTTTCTGTATTGCAGTTGATTACCAAACGATGGAAGATCAAACAGTGACTATCCGTCATCGGGACTCGATGGAGCAAGAACGTGTGCCTATAGCGGCATTGAAAGAAAAAATCGGCCATGCTGTCGCTTTGGAACGTATCCTTGAAGCAATATAATGATAAGAAAGAGGAACGAGTAGCAGACTTGTTCCTCTTTTACTTTAAAACCCGTATCTATGTTGGTAGTATGAAAATCATCGGAATTATTCCTGCGAGATGGGCATCCAGTCGTTTGCCGCAAAAAGCACTCACGTTTATCCACGGAAAGACGATGATTCAGCGGGTATACGAACGGGTAGCACAAGTACGCGAAATTACCCAAATTGTCGTTGCAACTGATCATCTTTCAATCTTTGCGCACGTACAAGGATTTGGTGGAAATGCCGTCATGACAAGTCCGGATATTCCGAGTGGTACCGACAGATGTGCAGCAGCGATGCAAGTTGTTAATTTGGATTACACACCTGATTTTATTGTAAATATTCAAGGTGATGAACCCTTGATAGAACCCGAATCTTTGCGTACATTGATTCAAAATTTAGCAGAAAATGTTCAAATCGCGACCTTAGTAAATCGGGTTCATCATTTAAGTGAACTTACTAGCCCAAACGTGGTAAAAGTGGTCGTTAATTCGAAAAAAAATGCGCTTTATTTTAGTCGACAGGCCATCCCTTATATGCGTGATTTACCCATTGAAAATTGGTTAGATACACCTTATTGGAAACATATTGGAATTTATGCGTTCAAACCTGATATTTTGGCAGAAATCACTGCATTACCCATTTCCTCACTTGAGGCCACAGAAAAACTTGAACAGCTTCGGTGGTTAGAAGAGGGTTATCAAATAAAAGTAATTGAAACACAATACCCTAGTATAGGTGTTGATACATTATCGGATTTAGAAGAAGTAAGTGCTTGGATTCAGCAGTTGGAAGAAAACTAAGCAATGATATACCCGTATGTTCGTTGAAAAAATAAAAAAGACTTAACTATAAATTATGCAGAGATATAAAATACTTTGGGCAGATGATGAGATTGATTTGTTAAAACCGTATATTTTTTTCCTTCAAGGAAAGGGATACGATGTAACGCCTGTTCCAAGTGGTGCAGATGCCCTTGATGTTGTTCAAAGTGAGAATTTTGATGTTATCTTTCTAGATGAAATGATGCCCGGAATGACAGGTTTGGAGACATTAGCGCAAATCAAGCAAATTCGGGAAGATATCCCAGTAGTCATGATTACGAAATCAGAGGAGGAGAAAATCATGGAAGAGGCAATCGGTTCTAAGATTGCTGATTATCTCATCAAACCACTCAATCCAAATCAAATCTTGCTTTCAGTCAAAAAGATTCTAGATAACAGACGTTTAATAACAGAGAAAACGAATCAAGGTTACCAACAAGATTTTAGAAATATCGCGATGCAATACAATGACCGCATTGGTCACGAAGAATGGGCAGAGATTTTTAAAAAACTGACGTATTGGGAATTAGAATTGGATAAAACCAATGATAAATCCATGGCGGAGGTACTGGAAATGCAAAAAGCAGAAGCAAATAGTAATTTTACGCGTTTTATACAAGAAACGTACGAGGAGTGGATGTCTGACCCCAAATCAGATAAACCGATTTTGTCTCATCAGCTTATGAAAAAGAAGGTTTTTCCATTGGTAAAGCAAAACGAACCTCTATTTTTCTTATTAATTGATAACTTACGTTATGATCAGTGGAAATCTATGCAGGAGATTATCACTGAGTTTTTTACAATTGAACAACAGGATACATACTATTCTATTTTGCCAACGGCTACTTCTTACGCAAGAAATGCGATTTTTTCTGGATTAACACCAGCGGAAATGGCACGGCAGCACCCTGATATTTGGGTAAATGACGAAGGAGAAAACGAGGAATCCCTGAATAACCATGAAGCCGAATTCTTAAAGCGCCAGTTAGAGAAAAGCCGGATGCAAATAAAGTTCTCATACCATAAAATTATCAGTACACAACAAGGTAAATCACTCGTCGATAACTTCTCTAATCTTCTTAGAAATGAGCTAGTTGTAGTCGTTTACAATTTTGTGGATATGCTTTCTCATGCACGAACAGACATGGCCATGATCAAAGAATTAGCGCCAGATGAAGCTGCATATAGGTCAATTTCGAAATCTTGGTTACAACATTCTTCCCTTTTGGATTTTCTGCAAAAGGTTGCACAAGTTAAAGGTCGCTTGATTATTACCACAGACCACGGTATGGTTCGTGTAAAAAATGCAAAACGCATTGTTGGGGATCGAAATGTAAATACCAACTTACGTTACAAACAAGGAAAAAATCTGAACCTTGACGATAAAAAAGATCATGTAATTGAAGTGCGGAGGCCTGAATTATTTGGTTTGCCTAAACCTAATTTATCTACTTCGTATTTCTTTACAACAGAGGATTATTTCTTTGCGTACCCCAATAATTACAATTATTATGTGAGTCACTACAAGGACACATTTCAGCACGGTGGGGTTTCTATGGAGGAAATGATTATACCTTTTACTGTTTTAAAAGCCAAATAAATCATGTTTGATTTACGTAAGAACGCCTTTTTGCTGTCACTTTTTGCAACAATCTTATCATTTAACAAGGTAATTGGGCAAAAAGTGACAGTAGAAGGCGTAGATAAAGCTACCTATTATATTTCACTCGGTGGTGCTGGGGCGACCAATCAATGGGCGGATTATTTTAAAAACTTTAAATCTAATAATCAATTCACTGGTGAAGCGGGATGTTTATGGAATCCTACATACAAGAAAGAAGTAAATGCACCTGTTTTTGTTGGTGCTCAGCTAGGTTATCTTGGACTTGGTACAGACCCCGTTCGTTCCGTACTTTTAGGTAGTTTTATACAGCAACACCAAGCATTTTGGTTACATGGAAGTGCGCGATATAGGCCGGTTGTATGGGCTTCTAAGTGGAATCCATTTATAGATGTTTCCGGAGGCGCAACACTTTATACATCAGGAATTTACGAAAGCTTATCTGAGACAGTCGTTCGGATAAAGGGTGTAGCGTCAACTGCCTTTAGTTATCAAGTAGGTATTGGAATAGGGCGTATTGTTCCCCGGAAGGTAGGACCTTCACCATACCTAGATTTAATGGTTTCAACTTTCCAAACGGATCCCGTTCGTACAGCTGCACGAGAGGGGGCATCTATAGCAAGCAACGGCACGATTACGATTACTCGAAGACGTATCCCTATTTCCTATACTCGAATTACTCTGTCTCTGTCGAATTTCTGGTAAGATCCTGTACTTTCCCGTCTTTACAGTATAATGTTCGAGATGGATATTTTTCGATTAATGAAAAATCGTGCGTAGCCATAAGTACGGCTGTTCCAATCTCTTTATTTATTTGGAAAAAAAGCTGTAAGATTTCCTGTGACATCTCTGGGTCAAGGTTACCCGTTGGTTCGTCGGCAAGAAGTAACAGAGGTTTGTTTAAAAGTGCTCTTGCAATGGAAACCCGTTGTTGCTCACCGCCAGAAAGTTGATGAGGAAGTTTTGGTAAAACGTGGGAGAGTCCTACTTGGCTGAGTACTTCTTCAATACGTTTTTTCATAGCATTTTGGTCACTCCATCCCATTGCCTCCATAAAGAAGTGCAAATTACGTTCAATACTTCTATCCGATAATAATTGAAAATCTTGGAATACAATACCAATTTTCCTTCTTAGAAAGGGAATCTCTTTTCGTTTAATTTCGTGCAGAGGTATGCCAGCTACCCATCCTTTTCCTGAAGACAGCCATAAGTCTGCATACATTGTTTTCAAGAGTGACGACTTTCCACTTCCTGTTTTTCCGATGACGTAAATGAATTCATTGGAGCAAACATCAAAAGTTACGTCAGAAAGTACTTTTGTTTCTTTCTGAAAAACAGATGCATTTTGTAATGAAACGATAGTTGAAGTATTCATAAGGCTAATTTACCAAAATACCCGCTCTTATAAAAGCGGGTATTTTGGTAAATGAAAGTTACGTAAAGATTATGCATTCACTTTTGCGTGATCAGCTAGGAATTTAGCTAGTCCAATATCTGTAAGTGGGTGATTTAGTAAAGCAAGAATAGCTGATAATGGTCCTGTCATTACGTCTGCACCAATCTTCGCACAACTTAGAATGTGCATTGGGTGACGAACGGAGGCAGCTAAAATTTGAGTTTCATACCCATAATTATCAAAAATTTGACGAATATCTTCGATGAGTATTAGACCATCTGTTGAAATATCATCAAGACGACCAACAAAAGGAGATACGTAAGTTGCACCCGCCTTTGCTGCAAGTAGTGCTTGCCCTGCTGAGAAAATAAGTGTACAGTTCGTTCGGATACCACGTTCTGAGAAATACTTAATCGCTTTGATACCATCTTTAACCATTGGTACTTTCACAACTATCTGGTCACTGATTTTTACCAACTCTTCTCCTTCACGAATGATTCCTTCAAAATCTGTTGAAATAACTTCTGCACTTACATCGCCAGTTACGATATCACAAATTGCTTTATAATGTTTTTTTACATTTTCGTCGCCTCCGATGCCTTCTTTCGCCATAAGCGAAGGATTGGTCGTAACACCATCTAAAATGCCTAAATCTTGTGCTTCTTGGATTTCTTTTAAACTAGCCGTATCGATAAAGAATTTCATTATCTGTCGTATTGATATGATTATATAAAAAGGGTAATGACCTACAGGGGGAGAAAAAAAAATGGCAAATTCACCGCTACAACCACCTACCCTTGCTATCTTCCGATCCTGGGGGATTCAGCGGGAGCTGGTAATTTGCCGTCACAAAAGTACATAATTTTGCAATTAGAGCAACTAAAAATTGTATATTTTTTCCGAAATTGCATCCGTCTAACTTATACTCCTCCAAATAAAATATACAATTAACTGATAACTAACTTTCTATGAATCCTTTATCAACGACTCAGAAAATAGTATTAAAATCGTTCATGGGACTATTTAGCCTTTTTGCCTTCGTCCAACTGAATGATCCTGACCCTTTGATTTGGATTTTTATATATTTAATACCTGTTTTTGTTTTTAATGCACAACTTCTACGCAGAGGTATGGGCACTTTTGGACAAATTACTCTTGGGCTCGTCTATGTTTTATGGGCTGCCGAACAGTTTCCGCCTGAATGGGAAGGTGTTCTACTTGACTCGATGGCTATGAAAACACTAAACATCGAACTTGGTAGAGAATCTCTTGGCTTAGCAATGGTTGGTTTTTGCTTGATAATAACTTCGAAAATTCATTAAAAAAAGGGGCTTTAGCCCCTTTTTTTAATGAATTACTTTTGCAATAAATTGAGCTGTCTTATCTCGTACATTCGCCCAATCCTCAGACAAAACATACGATGCAATAACATGGTGCTTTGACTC
>JBKBRQ010000132.1:0-7569 GCA_046292055.1 Spirosomataceae bacterium
ATATTCCCCCCCCTTGAATTGCGCAAAGTGGCAATTTTATTGATATTAACGGATAGCTTCGCCATACTTTTTTAATCTTATTAATTAAGCAAAGGTACAAGGAACTGACTCGATTTGGAAAATACGTGAATGAAAACATTGCGCTATCTGCTTTTTTGTTGGTTGAATTTGTAAAAAAAAGGAAACCAATTGTTTTTTGAAGGGATGGAAAAGTTATTCGACGCTTTTTTACGATATTTGTATCCTTGTTTTAGATTATAAATTATCTTCTTTTTAGGTTTTCTGAAAAAGAAGATATCATTTTTAAATTTGCTTAGTTATGCCTTTAAAATTAATTATTGACGCAGATATCAAAGCGGCTATGTTGGCTAGAGACCAAGTTCGCCTACTTGCTTTAAGAGATATTAAAAAAATGATTCTACTTGAAGAAACCAAAGCGGGTGGAACAGGTGAAATTTCTGAGGCAGATGAAATGCGAATCTTGCAAAAAGCAGTGAAACAACGCAAAGATTCTGCTGAAATCTACATCGCACAAAATAGACCCGATTTATTAGCGAAAGAGGAGGCAGAAATCGCAGTCATCGAAGCCTATTTACCTAAGGCAATGTCTGAAGAAGAGCTAGAAACAGCTGTCGCAGCTATCATTGCGGAGGTCGGTGCTACAAGTCCTGCTGATATGGGTAAAGTGATGGGTGTTGCTACAAAGTCACTTGCTGGTAAAACAGATGGGAAAGCGATATCAGCAATGGTAAAAACGCTTCTCGCTCGTTAATCAAAACCTATCTAATTCACTGTTTTACCCCGTGTGTATCACATGGGGTATTTTTATCATATTCCCATGAATACGCTCGATTTACTAATCCTGATTCCTATTGTCTACGGTGGTTTCAAAGGATACAAACAAGGTCTTTTGATTGAAATCGTAGGGATTTTAGCCTTAGTACTTGATATGGTCATCGGTTTTAAGTTCCTAAACTTTGGTATGGATACGCTCGCACCGCACATTGGTGAACGTTTTGCTCGTCGTATCCTGCCGTATATAAGCTTCGCGATTATTTTTTTTCCTACTATCTACCTCATTAAACAAGTCGGATTTTCCATGCGTTCAGCATTGCGATACACACTCCTTGGTTCTTTCGATAGTCTAGCTGGTTGTATCGTGGGTGGTTTTACCTGGCTGATGGGAATGAGTACAAGCCTCTGGTTACTCAAAACGATTGGAATAGGCCTACCTGAAAAGTATACATCTGACTCCCTCTTACACGAGCCTGTTGCGCAAGTTTCCCCTATCGTAATTGCTTATGTATCAGACTGGATTCCTTTCGGTGGGAATTTAATCAAAGAATGGCTAATGTAAATGAAGGGAATCTGTTAAATTTCTGTAACTTTGGTTGAGGTCCTTTTTGTTCCTTTCATCAACCTATCAACCAATGAATACGATTTTTTCTACCCCTAGATTGGCAGAACTCCTGCCAGCTATTCATACATTCGTACAAAACGAATTAATTCCACTCGAGTCCAACGAAACACTTTTTGGCTCTTTCCGCGCTCTTGAACCGACACTTCATGGCCTTCGAGAAAAGGTAAAACAAGCTGGCTGGTGGGGACTCGCTCTCCCCAAATCACTTGGTGGCCATGGACTTACACTCTGCGAATTTGGACAAATTAGTGAATGTCTCGCCCAATCTCCCTTCGGACATTTTGTGTTTAATACCCAAGCTCCCGACATCGGAAATATGGAGTTATTACATCACCATGCTTCTGATTTACTGAAAGAAAAATATCTGAATCCACTCATACAAGGGCAAATACGAAGCTGTTTTTCGATGACAGAACCTGAATTTGCGGGTTCAAATCCTGTTGAGATGGGAACTACGGCTATCGTTGATGGAGACGATTACGTCATTAACGGACATAAATGGTACACGTCCTCTGCGGATGGTGCCGCCTTCGCGATAGTGATGGCTGTTACGAACCCGGAAGCACTGCCGCACCAACGTGCCAGTCAAATTTTAGTGCCTTTAGATACGCCTGGTTTTGAACTCGTTCGGAATATTCCAGTCATGGGACACGCAGGAGATAGTTGGGCAAGCCATGCAGAAGTTCGATATACGAATGTACGCGTACCACTTTCGTATCGAATCGGAGAGGGAGGTAGTGGATTCCGTTTAGCACAAGAAAGACTGGGACCGGGGCGTATTCACCATTGTATGCGGTTTGTTGGTATCGCAGAAAGAAGTTTTGATTTAATGTGTCAATATGCACTGAAACGAGAGGTACGCACCGGGCAAAAATTAGCAGATATGCAAATGATTCAATCTTTTATTGCAAAAAGCAGGGCCGAGATTGATGCTGCCCGATTATATGTATTAAATACGGCACATACCATTGATCAACAAGGTGTTACGGCTGCAAGACATCAAATTTCAGCGATTAAATTTTATGCTGCCAATGCAATGCTTCAAGTGGTAGATAGAGCAATTCAAGTGCATGGTGGAGCAGGTTTGGTTGGAGATAATGTGCTCGCGTATTGGTATGCACACGAGCGTGCCTCCCGCATTTATGATGGGGCAGACGAAGTCCATCAAGCATCATTAGCAAAAAGTATCTTAAAAAAGTACCAAGCAAAATGAGTCTAGAAAATAAACCAAAATCAATACGTAATGGGGACGAATTACCACTTGAAAAACTCAATGCTTGGTTTATTCAAGCGGGAATTACAAAAAAGCCTCTCGGGTCTGTCAGGCAATTCGGTGGGGGTTATTCCAATTTGACGTACGAAATACAGATAGAAGAAGATACATTTATCCTTCGAAAACCACCCAAAGGTGCTGAAAATATCAAGGGTGGACACGATATGGTGCGTGAGTATCGTGTATTAAAAGCGCTTCAAAATGCTTCTTTTCCATTCATTCCTATACCTATTGCTCTTTGTGAAGACAAAGAAGTCCTAGGCGCACCATTTTATGTAATGAAGAAGGTCGATGGAATTATTTATCGGGCAGATCAGGTGAAATATCTGCAAGAAAATCTCTTAGAAATTCCCTTCCAAGCGATGTCTCTAGCTTTGTGTGATGCATTGGTTGCGCTGCATTCAGTCAATATTCAAGAAACGGGCCTGATTGATTTAGGCAAACCTGACGGCTATGTGGCAAGACAAGTAGAAGGGTGGACGAGACGTTATCTAGCTGCTCAAACTTCTACTATTCCTTCTTTTGACTTTGTAAGTGATTGGTTATCAGTTCATATTCCTGTTTCTGGTATGCCAACCTTGATACACAATGATTTTAAGTATGATAATGTGGTTTTTGCAGATACTGCTCTCACAGAGGTAAAAGCTATTTTGGACTGGGAAATGACGACAGTTGGTGACCCTCTCATGGATGTAGGTACGGCACTCTCCTATTGGTCTGAAGAAAGGGATGGCTCCTTTGAAAAAAGTTTTAATATTACCTGGTTGGCTGGCAATTGCACACGCGCAGAGTTTGTTGAGCGATACGCCCAAAAAAGTGGACGTTCTGTTGAAAATATACTGTTTTATTATGTCTTCGGATTGTTTAAAAATGCAGTAGTGATTCAACAAATTTATGCCAGATACAAAGCTGGATTTTCAACAGACGTACGTTTTGCATATTTGGATAAAGGCGTAGTGCGATTACTCGAAAAAGCACAAAAAAGTATTGAAACAAGTCAAATGTGTTGATTTGTCTTGATTGAAGCATAAAATGTATCAGTTGGAATTGGGTAAAATAAGCTAACTTACCTTAAGTTATTCAATGAGAAAAAATGAAAAAAGGAATTATATTGTTGATTGTATTTTTGGGATGGGGTAGCGTTTTTTCATACCCGTTGAGAGATAAAGAAGAAGATGTGATTCAGAAAGGAAGAGAGATTACGAATCAAATAGGCAAAAAATTAGTACAAACGGTTTTACAGGCTGTTGGCCGTGGTGGTGTAAAAGAAGGTGTGGGTTACTGCCATGTTCAGGCAGTTCCTTTGACTGACTCACTGAGTAAAAAGTATGGGGTTGAGGTGCGCCGTGTAGCATTACGTTACAGAAACGAACGGAATAAGCCTACTAAATTGGAAGAAGTGATTCTGAGTAAGTGGGAACGTTCAGAAAAAGAATTGGGGACAATCCCATCAGAGGAAGTACATGTAAATACCGCTGGAGATTCGCTCTATTTTCGTCCAATTGTCCTACAACCTACTTGTCAAATGTGTCATGGGAAAGTTGGAGAAACCCTGTCAGACGAAAATTACGCACTAATTCAAGCGAAATACCCCAAGGACAAAGCTATTGGCTTTTCTCCTGGTGACTTACGTGGCATGTGGGTAGTTCGTTTTACAAATCATTAAATTTTCAGTATTAATTAAAAAGGAAGTCTCTTTTCTCATGCTAGAGGAGGGACTTCCTTTTTGGGTAAATAACCATACCATTAGTTGGGAAATTACGTGAGAATGTTTACTCGATAATAGACTTTAGTTTAAGCGCAGCTGATATATTTCCTGCTACATGAATTTTTCCTGTGATGACGGACGACATGGGGTCTAGTTTTTTGTCAATAATATTGGTTAATACTTGCCAATTCGTCCGAAAACTACAGTCTGCGTTGTCGTAAACGGATGAAATATGGCCGCATGGATGTAAAAAAATGGTACCCTCAGGTAAGTCAAATCGGGCAGAAAACCCCCATGCTTGGAATGACTGGCACGTTGCATTCATTCTTTGAATCATTTGGTCGATTGTCATATTTGTATTTGTTAATGTGATAATCAAATTTAGCGAATTTTCGCTAAAATAAAAATGTTCGCAAATTTTTATATATCAAATCATTCATTTGCACTACAATTCAGCGAATAAATACTTTTTTTGAAAAGAAAATAAACCATTGAGTAAATTAGTACGTATCTAGACTGTTCGGTAACGAATTACATGTAACATTTTAAATTATCCCAAAAAATGAAAAACATCTTAGCAATCACACTTTTGGTGTCCTCTTTCCTGTTTGCTTCTTGTGAAAAAGAAGAAATGAATGCAAATGAAATGGCGTTCACGGCTACATTGAGTGGTTCTGAAGAAGTACCTGCTTTCAATACAATGGCATCTGGTACGTTAAATGGTACGTTCAATACGGAGACAAAGATTCTCTCTTTCACCGTAACATATACAGGTATGACTCCAGTAGCTTGGCATTTACATAAAGCTGCGAGAGGCTCAAATGGACCTGTAGTTTTTGATTTAGGAAGTACATTCACGTCTCCGTACATGTGGCAAACAACAGCTCTAACGGCAGAACAAGAGGCAGATTTAATGGGTGGACTGTACTACATCAATATTCACTCGGCACTCTCTCCATCTGGAGAAATCCGTGGTCAGTTGATGAAAAAATAAGGAAACACGTTTTCAATTTTTTATGACTGTACTTTTGAGTAACTTGCTCAGAAGTACAGTTTTTTTATTTAACCAAGATGAACGATGAAACGTCCGCTCATTCTTTTATTTACTTGTTTTTGTTTATTGAATGTAGTGGGGTGTATTCCCACAACTTCTTCAAGTACAACAGCTGTAAGTTCTCTGGAAGTAGAAGCTCGAAAACAAACGAACCAGTTAAAGACTTTGTTGAATCTGTCTGATATTCAGGCAGATAGAGTGTATATTGCTACTTTAACCCATTTGAAAACAACAAGTAGGTTAAGGCAAATGGGGGATACGTCCAAGCTTTCAGCTGCAGATGAAGCGTATCGTCAAGAGTTAGCCAAAATACTTACAGATACACAGTGGGGGCAATACCAGGTTCTCAAAGGGAACTAAAGTAAAATGGCCTTCTCTCAAAGGCAGAGAGAAGGCCATCTATATAATAAACAAACGGATTTAATTAAACCCCTGCCAATGCAGCATTCATAGAACGAACAGCTGCTGCTGATTTTTCAAATAACTCTTTTTCTTCATTGCTTAGGCGTAGGTTGATGATTTTTTCCCAACCCGTACGACCAATCACAACTGGCACACCAATACAGATGTCTTTTTGTCCGTATTCACCATTCAAATAAACAGAAGAAGGAATGATTTTCTTCTCATCACGGAGGATAGATTCAACGATTTGGCCAACTGCTGCACCTGGTGCATACCATGCAGATGTTCCCAAAAGACCTGTTAAGGTTGCACCACCAACCATTGTCTTTTGTGCTACTTCAGCTAATGCTTCTTGGCTCACAAAGCGAGACACAGGGATACCATTCCAAGTTGCCAAACGAGTTAAAGGAATCATGGTCGTATCACCGTGACCACCGATAACCATACCATGAAGGTCATTTTGAGATACATTCATAGCTTCTCCTAATCTGTATCTGAAACGTGCTGAATCCAAGGCACCGCCCATACCGATGATGCGTTTCTTTGGTACACCCAACTCTTGCGCGACTTGGTAGGCAAGATACGTCATTGTATCCATCGGATTCGAAACAATCAAGAATACAGCTTTCGGTGAAACTGCCAATGCGTTTGTCATTACCGTACGTACAATTCCTGCATTGATTCCAATCAATTCTTCGCGTGTCATACCTGGTTTACGTGGAATCCCAGATGTAATAACTACGACGTCAGATTTGGCTGTACGCGCATAATCATTTGTTACACCTACGATTTTTGTATCAAAACCTTCGATAGAAGCTGTTTGCATCAAGTCCATTGCTTTTCCTTCTGCAAAACCTTCTTTGATATCTAAAATGACAACTTCAGATGCGATTTCTTTTCTCGCAATGTTATCTGCTGAGGTTGCCCCAACAGCGCCAGCACCAACTACGGTTACTTTCATATATGTATTTATTTGAATAATAATAGAATAATTGACTATTTTCATGCAATTGAAATCTATCTGCTCCGTTAGGGAGTTGGATTGACTTCACCCCAAAATTATTGTACAAAAACGGTACAATCAAGTGATTTAAGCCTTATTTATGGTATTTTTCCAAAAAACTATATCAACTAACCAAATTAGATATATCTGTCTGAACATGAATTCATCCAAATCTTCTGCCTCACGCTTCGTGAAAGCAATCTTAGCATCGCGCTTTTATCGCCTTGTACTTGGGAAAGCGAGTAAAATGGTGCAAAATACAGCGTCCATCATTCGACTTTTACCTGACATAAAGAAAAAAGTAGAGCAAAACGGAATTCGAAGCATTTCCTTAGAACTCAAAGAAAATATTTCTTGGCTTCTCAAACTTCTTAAAGCGTTTGCGACTCGGGAATACACAGACATTCCGACTCAGAAAATCATATATACGCTAGCGGCGTTGCTTTACTTTTTACTTCCCATTGATATATTACCCGATTTTTTACCTGTTATAGGGTTAGCGGATGATATAGCACTGCTTGGTTTCCTCTGGAAAAATATGGAGGAAGAAGTAACTAAATTCAAGGATTGGAAAAAGGCTCAAACTACTCATTAGTCGTTAAAAATGATACATAAGCCTTTTTTAACCCTTTTTACCTTTTATTCTAATATATATTTGCTAAATTTGTCTAAACATTAACGCACGCACTGAAATGATTACTCTAGCAAC
>JBKBRQ010000133.1:0-7462 GCA_046292055.1 Spirosomataceae bacterium
CGGACGGAGAGATGCTCAAATACCTCTTCAAAGGTACTCTTTTTTTTTCTATTTGCAATAGTTAGTAGAATAAATTAACCTTATGTTTCAAATGAATCAAAATGAAAGCGATTGATATGCTACGTATATGTTTCGTAAGCTCAATACAATGACTACAATTCCGACAAAAAGAAAGAGGGGTTTCAGGGGTAGTTTCCGTAACAAAAGGGCTGCAAATGGTGCAGCAATGACTCCACCTAACAAAAGTCCCAAGATAATTTGCCAATGGGTTAATCCAATGAAAGCAATGAAGGTCAGGGAGCTCGCCAAACTAACAAAAAATTCAGTCAAATTAACCGAACCTATCGTATATATTGGGTTTCTTCCGTTTGCTATCAAGGTGGAACTGACTATTGGTCCCCAGCCACCGCCGCCAATTGCATCCAAAAAACCACCGCTTGCCGCTAATACACCTAATCTGCGAATGGGTTTCTTCTGAATAGTAGGTCGTACAATCTTTCGTATGATTCGAATACCTAAATAAAGTGTATAAATAGCTACAATCGGGCGAACATAAGGAGTGAAAGGCTCAAATTGGACTAATAAATACGCCCCCGCAATAGAACCTAATACACCTGGAAGTAATAAGTTTCTAAATAGACGTTTATTTACATTCCCGAATTTCAAATGGCTTAATCCAGATACGCCACTTGTGAAAATTTCAGACGCATGTACACTCGCACTCGCTGCTGCCGGTGACACACCACCTATGGCAAGTAAAAAAGTAGTCGCACTGACCCCATATGCCATCCCTAATGCACCATCAATGGATTGGGCTATGAAGCCTGCCAACATGTAAATTAAGATTTCTTCGTCTATGCTATTCCATAATGCAACTACTTGATTACCAATTAATTCATAAGGTAGTAGACGAAAAAGAAGATGCCCCCCAATCATCCAAGCAATTGCTTTGAAGGCCTCAATGAGTAATTTCTTGGTTGACCAAATGGTCGGGCTGCTAAAAAAAGAAATGAGTTTGTTCATCATGCACCTTTCAGTTGTTTGTTGGATTTGTGTTTGAATCAATGGTACAAAACTAAATAAAACTATATAATCTACCAAGTTTATATAGTTTCATGCCTCGCGTTTCTCTAAAAACACGATGCGGGCTCCTCTTTTCGTAAAAAGAAGAGCCCGCATCGTATAACAAAACAAAAGTCCGTATCAGTCGAGGTAATAAACGAGTACAGGTAGTTCTGCCTCACGAACGAGCCGTCGGGTTTGGCTTGGTTCTACAAGCTGAGTGAAAAAGTTACGGTGTTCTGCAGCAACAACAATTACTTGTGCCTCCTTGCTGTGTGCATATTCTTGAAGTCCGTCAACCACACTTTCGTCTGCCTTTTGCTCGAAACGAACATCTTCCCCAAAAATCTGCTTGATAGACGCAATGTAATCTGAGTCTGGATTAATGTTCGGTTGGAGCTCCAAATCTATGTGAACAAATGAAACTGTAGCTTCTAACGAGGAGGAAAATTCCTTCACAATTTGTAATACCTTGTTCTCATCTTGTTCGAGCTGCGTTCCATAGACTAGATGCTGAAGAGGAGCGACGGTGAAGTCTTTTGGAACCATTAAAACAGGTCTTTTCGCGCGTTTTACCACACTTACTGCGTTACTTCCAATTAATCTATCAATTAAAAAATTTTCACCGGTTTTGCCAATTATCATCAAATCAGCATCGATTTCGTCTGCTTTTTCGATTAATCCATTGGGTACATCTGAAAAAACAAGACTAGTTGAAACTTGAACCCCGTCTGCTTCCATTTTTTGCGCAATTTTATCTAACTGCTCCCTAAAAATATGCATATTTTGAGAATGAAGCTCATTCATGATAGAAACGGGCGTATTCGGGTCTACAAAAGGAGGAATAAATGCATGAATAATGTGTAAGGTAGCCCCAACTTTTTTGGAAATTTGTGCAGCAAGTGCAAGTGCATTTGTTGAACTCGCCGAAAAGTCAGTTCCGATAAGGATATTTTTCATATGTAGCAGTTTAAAGGTTTAACATTGGATAATCAAAAATAGACATAGCTAGCCCTCTTTTTTATGATTTAGATTAGTTTTTTATAAAATTAATAATCAGGTAATGTGAAAAGTGCATCACTGGAAATTGTTTTATATTGAGATAATATTTGAAAAAATAAATAAATGAAAGGTAAACTAAGAAACAAGTATCTCGATTCGTGATAGTTTTATTATCTTTGCACTCCGATAATCAATTGTAATCGGAAACCATACTCCTCAATGAATAATCCCCCCAAAGATGCGCTTCTTCTTCTTGAAGATGGAACGGTTTTAAAAGGCAAGGCACTTGGCAAAGTGGGCACTACAACTGGCGAAATCTGCTTTAATACAGGCATGACGGGCTACCAAGAAATTTACACAGACCCTTCTTATTACGGTCAAATCATTGTAAATACCACCTCACATATTGGCAATTACGGCATTAAGTTCGATACTGAAGAAGAATCGGATGGTATCAAGGTCAAAGGAATGATTTGTAATTCTTTTGCAAGTGAATCGTATTCGCGTTTAACAGCAGATGCCTCTTTACAGACTTACTTCGAGCGTGCGGGTATTGTTGGTATTTATGATATTGATACGCGCCAATTGGTTCGTCATATCCGGAATGCAGGTGTTATGAACTGTCTTATTTCTTCAGACGATACTCCTTTAGAAGATTTAAAGGCACAGTTGGCCGCTTGTCCATCAATGGAAGGCCTGGAATTATCATCACAAGTAACCACGAAAGAAGCGTATTACATAGGAAATCCAGAGGCACGTTACAAATTGGCTGTAATGGATTATGGTTGCAAACGGAATATTCTAAGGAATTTTGTCGATCGGGATTGTTATGTAAAGGTCTTTAGTGCAAAAACACCGATAGATGAAGTGAAAAGTTGGGGTGCAGATGGCTATTTTATATCCAACGGTCCTGGGGATCCTGCTGCTATGGATTATGCAGTTGAGACTGTAAAAGGGTTGTTGGAAACGGATAAACCACTTTTTGGAATATGTCTTGGTCACCAGTTGTTAGCACGTGCAAGCGGGGTAACAACCTACAAAATGCACAATGGTCACCGTGGTTTGAATCATCCGGTACTTAATCTAAAGACAGGTTTGAGCGAGATTACCTCTCAGAATCACGGGTTTGCTGTGAATCCAGAGGAAGCAAAAGCGAATGAGTTATTGGAAGTTACGCACGTGAATTTGAATGACCAAACTATTGAAGGAATAAAGCGTACAGACCGTCCGGCATTTTCTGTACAATATCACCCGGAAGCAGCACCAGGGCCACATGATTCAAGGTATTTGTTTGATGACTTTGTGGGAATGTTACATAAGTAAAAGACGGTTTTTGATAGGGAAGGTATAAAAAAAATAGCGGCCGAAGGCCGCTATTTTCATATTCTTTGTTTCGGTTCAAATTTCTTTGGTGCATAAAGGAATCCAAATGCTTCTGCTCCCTCTTTTGTGTGCACTTTGTGATGAATATAATGCGCATTCATAATTCTTTTCATATACTTTGTTCGCGCTTTGTACTTGAATTTGATACGTCTGTGAACAATCAAATCATGAAAAACAAAGTAAGCGACTCCGTAAAAAGTAATGCCAATGCCAATGTACGTCAGGTAACCAAATTCTGGGTGTGTATTACCGTAAATAATAGAACCTGATGCTAAAAAGCTGAAAACTACTGCGTAATAATCGTTTCTTTCGAAGAAACCTTGGTGGTGATTGTGGTGATCTTCGTGCCATCCCCATCCAAAGCCGTGCATAATGTACTTGTGAGCAAACCAAGCAACTCCTTCCATAAAAACGAACGTCCCAAGGACAATCAATGAATTAATCAAAAAGCTCATGAATTTAGTGTAATAGTTTTCTTTTTCTAACTAGCAGTCCATTGGAAATGTTTTTATTCCGCTTTAATCTACTGAAATTTGACTACTTTTTCTTCTGAAAATTTTATTTAGTACCGATTTGTACATCGACCCGAAGCGTGAATAACACCAATTTTTGAGTTCAACAACTTCATCAGGTACCAGGTAGGAGATTCCTTTTTTTAATTCTTTTTCAAATAATTCTTTATCGAAACTGACTTTCTCCAATATTAACTTTACATATTCGAGCATCGAGTTAGCCATAGTTGTATTCTATTTGGGTTGAGGTTAATTAATAATGTAAATATATCAATAAATAATTGTATTTGTCAATGATGTATTGATATATTTTTAACGTTCATTTTCACTATGTATTGCTTGTATAACTTCTTCTACTGGACGAACGGTGTCAAAGTAGGATAGAATGCCATGTAACACTGATTCAACCATAGAGTCAGGGCAACTAGCGCCGCATGTAAGCAATATTTTAACAGGATTCTCTGTGTTTTGAAAGGGGATAAATGGTGTTGTAATAGAAGACGTTCCTGTATGTAAATTAAAATGGTTGATTTGATTGTTCGGTAGTAAACAATCTGCCGACTCAATGTAAAAAGTAGGTAGTTTTTCTTCACATAATTCTACTAAATGCGCGGTATTGGAGCTGTTATATCCTCCGATAACAACAGCCAAGTCTGCTTCTTTTTCTAATAATCCTGCTGTCGCTTCTTGGTTATCATTGGTTGCATAGCATAATGTATCGCGTGTATTTGCAAAATAAGGCTCAATTTGTTTATCATCCAATTGATGCTTTTGCATCAGTGTTTGCTTCAGGAAGTCTGAGATGGCTTGTGTATCGCTAGCTAACATGGTTGTTTGATTAACGACGCCAATTCGCTGCAAATGGGTAGCTGGTTGAAATCCATCTGAGAACTGTCCCTTGAAGTCTTCAAAAAATTGGTCTTCTGTTCTTTCACCCAATAGATAGTCTGCCAATAATTTGGTTTGTGCCATATCCTTGACGACCAAAGTGGGTGCATTTGACTGACTGTGTGAAAATGTAGCCCTTGTTTCTTCGTGATTGGGTTTTCCATGTACAATAATAGTGTAGCCTCTTTCACCAATTTGTCCAGCCCTATTCCAAACTTTTTCCACAAATGGACAAGTTGTATTGTATGCATACGGATTGATGCCTATCTTACTGAGTGTTTGCTCTATTTCTAGAGTAGTACCAAATGCAGGAACAATGACTACGTCCTCTTTAGTAAGTGTTTCCCAAGGAATGAGTTGTTTGCCAGAAGTATCCATTAGAAATTGAATGCCTCTGTCTAGTAAATCCTTGTTAACTAGTGGATTATGAATCATCTCGCTCAATAAAAATACACGCTTTGTAGGGTTTTCATCCAATGTTTTGTAAGCAATTTCTACCGCATTTTCTACACCATAACAGAATCCAAAATGACGAGCAATGTAAATTTGTACAGGTCCAAAATCAAGGAAAGTGGGCGTAAAATCTTTTTTTAATCTATCTTGTTTGCGTCTCGTTTCTTTTATTTGACCAATGACAGAGCTTTTATAGAAAGTGGGTATAGTGAATGACTTCATGTTCTGTGATACAATTTTTATAGGTAACAATACTTATTTGTATATTGTTGCAAATCTAATTAAATGGAAAGATAATCCCCCGGTTTTCCTATTTTTGTCCCTTTCTGAATTAAATTCTAGTATGATAAATCGAGTAAATAGGTTGATATTTAGTGTTTTGGCAACTTCATCTGTATGTTTCGCACAAACCACGCACATTGATTTTCATGAACAAGTAGATCACTCTGTACAACGTTTGGAAGTTTTATCTGGTAGTTTTTCGGATAAATTTCACTCGACTCAAAAGCCGTATAGTCGTGAATATGTCATACAATTGGCTGAGGAAGTAGAAAATAATTATCCGGTTCGCTTAGAACGGGTTGACTTGAAGAATAATCGCTTTATTCGGGAAATATATTGGAGTTATTTGCCTGAGTCAAAGCAATGGGAAAGTTTTTCTAAACATTTTGTTGGTCGTAATATCTACCGCCGAAAAGGGGACTTTGTTGCTTTTAACGGAGATGATTACAGTATTCAAGCATCGCCTATTTTTCATTTTGGTGGTGGAATGGAACAACTTCCAGATGGGTCCTCTGGTACACAATTTATTAACACGAGAGGAGCTGAAATAAAGGGAACGTTGAACAGAAAGTTAAGTTTTTTTTCTCGATTTACTGAAAACCAACAGACCAATTTGTCATTTGTACGAGACTACATGGGATACACAAGTGGGGCGCCTTATTTAGGATTCGTAAAATGGATTGGTGGAGATACTGTTCGAAAAGCCATTGATTTTATTGATGCGCGGGGAGTTCTTATGTTTAAACCGTTTAAAAATACCACCTTCTTGTTTGGACATGATAAAAATTTTGTAGGTGCGGGGTATCGTTCTATGATTTTAAGTGATTTTAGTGCTCCTTATTTACAACTCAAAACAACGGTAAATGTCGGTAAGATTCAATATACAACTATTTTTGCCCAATTAGCCAATGCACAACAACGCAGTTCGACGGCTTTTAATCAATTAATTCCTCCCAAGTACATGACATTTCACAGAATCAGTGGTAATGTAAGACGTAATATTCAGGTAGGAATTTTTGAAAAAGTAATTTTCGGGGAAAGGCCTATCGGGTTTGATTTTAACTACTTGAATCCGGTCATTTTTTATCGCTTTGTGGAGGGTTTCTTGGGAAGTCCAGATAATGTACTAGTAGGCAGTGATTTTGCATGGATTTTACAAAAAAAAGCAACGTTGTATGGTCAGTTTGTACTAGATGAACTTAAATTATCTGAATTTAGAGCAGATGGTTGGTGGGCAAAAAAGTTTTCTTATCAGATTGGAGCACGTTATTTTGATTTTTTAGGAATCTCCAACTTAGATATTTTGGCGGAGTATAATCGTGCACGCCCTTACATGTATTCTCATTTCTCGACTTTCAGTAATGCAGTACATTATAATCTTCCTTTGGCACATCCACTTGGTGCAAATTTCGGGGAATTTATTGCCCAAGTTCGGTATCAACCTGTTCAAAAGTTAACTTTTGAGGGTATTTTTATGACATATAAGAAAGGACTTGATGAGGGAGTGGCGAATTATGGGGGAAATATATTTCGCTCCAATTCATCTTTTCGTGTCCGTGATTTTGGCAATTTCGTCGGGCAGGGTGTAGAAACCTACGTTCAGTTTTGGCGAGGAAGGGCAAGCTACATGTTGAAAAACAACCTGTTTTTTGACTTGGAGGTTGGATATAGAAAACAGACTATTCCTTGGTATGAGCAAGAAAATAGAGATTTCTATTTCAATTCTGGTTTACGATTGAATATTATGCCGAGAAATTATCTGTTTTAAGGCTTTTGTTCCAAACCTATCGAATCTTTTGTACTGTTCAAAGGTACTTTCTCGATATCAATTTTGTAGTAGGCTACCTGCAAGACAGTTAGTGTTCTTACAAATTTAGCTC
>JBKBRQ010000134.1:0-7456 GCA_046292055.1 Spirosomataceae bacterium
ATCGAATCGCCTTCAATTGCAATTTCTACAGGCGTACAGTTAAAGTAAAGGTAGCCGTCATCCATGTAATAAGAACTCACGTCTCCTTGTGGGATACCGTTGATTTTTTTATTGAGTTCTTCCGGATTGTACAAGTCTCCTTTTTTGATTCCTAAAATAAGGGCAAGGGTATCTGCACTGTGTAGATAATTGCCTGTCCAGGTTATATTTCTGTAGTAAAAGCGAGTACCTTCTGTTACATCAAGTACAAGCCGAATATTTCCACTTGGGAGAGCTACGATGGAGTCAGAAGTAATTTGGGCATTTCTGTACCCTCTTTTATTAAACCACTCGACGAGTTTTCCTTTGTCTTCGTTGAATTTCTTAGGTATGTATTTTGACGGGGTGAAAATTCGCATGGGTGCCATGACTTTCGTTCCCTTCATTTTGGATAGAACTTTCCAAGTAGGCATTTCTTCTACACCACGTACCTGAATTTCTTCAATTTTGACTTTCTTTTTCTTATCAACTGTCACAATTAGTGCTGCATTATTTGCACGGATTGTATCATTCACTTGTTGTACTTGTACAGTTGCATTCAAAAATCCTTTTTCTATAAAATGCTTTTTTACAGTGAGTTGTATATTTTTGACAAGAGCGTCTGTGATAACCTTTCCTTTATTTGTTTTGATTTTCTCAGAGACGGTTTCTTGTTCGGACTTTCGAATACCGTTGATGACTGTTTTATTAAGTCTTGGTCTTTCGCGGAGATTAATGTCCAAGAACACCTTATCTCCATCAATTTTGGTAATATCAATGGAAATATCCTCGATAATTCCTTGGTCCATTAAGCGCCTGACGGCAGTACTGATTCGTTCTCCTGGAATAAATATCCGGTCATTGACATTGAGTCCGGAAACAGAAATAAGTGTGTTTGGGTCCAAAAACTTAACACCACTTACGGTAATTCCGCCAATAGTGAATTCTTTGGGGCTTGCATAATCTATTTTGAACTCAGAAGAGCCACTTGTTCTACCAACGCCAATTTTGAATTGAGCCTGAGTGACGGAGGAAATAAAGAAGGATAAAAAGAGAAAACTTTTAAGAAAGTAACTAGTCCGCATAATGTGTTGGTTTAGCTATCCAAAGTTAAAAACGATGTGTAAGGATTCGTTGGATAGCTGGAATGAAAATAGTTTATAAATACATTGACACCTTTGGTTATTCCTTTATTTGTTCACTCGTTTTGCCAAAACGGCGTTCACGTTGTTGAAAGGTATGCACAGCTTCAAAGAGATGATTTTTTCTGAATTCAGGCCAAAAAATATCATCCATAAATAACAACTCAGCATAAGCAGATTGCCATAGTAGGTAATTACTTATCCGGTGATCTCCTCCTGTTCGTATCAATAAGTCTACATCGGGAGCTTGCTCAGTAGCCAAATGGCTACCAAAAAGTTTTTCATCAATATCTGACACCTCTAGTTTACCTAGATTTACTTGTTGCGCTATTTTTTGTACGGCTTGCAAGATATCCCATTTTCCACTGTAACTAAGGGCAAGGGTAAGAATTAAGCCTGTATTGTTTTGGGTTAAATTCATTGCTTCCAAAAGTTCTTTGCGGGCTCTTTCTGGAAGACTATTTAAGTCACCAATAGACTTCAATCGGACATTATTCTCATTTAATTTGGGAATTTCATCTCGGATTGTTTTAATGAGAAGTTGCATGATACCTTCAACTTCAAGTCGTGGTCTATTCCAATTTTCCGTAGAAAAGGTATAGAGTGTAAGGTATTTTACGCCAATTTCAGCACATGCTTCTACTGTTTCTCGGACTGCCTTTATACCGTGATGATGCCCGAAAATACGCATAGCTCCCTGTTTTTTTGCCCATCTACCATTTCCATCCATAATGATTGCAATATGTTTGGGTAGGCTATTTCTATCTATTTGTTCTTTCACGTTGATTGTGTTGTCCGCCTGAATTGACCACGATTAAAATTTAAAGTAACATGCAAATTTAGAAAAAAACTGCTCTATATAAAATAAATTGACAACTCGTTACTTCGGGCAGTATACACGCTGAAACAAATAACTCACTGAAACCT
This sequence comes from Spirosomataceae bacterium, assembly GCA_046292055.1. GTDB lineage: Bacteria > Bacteroidota > Bacteroidia > Cytophagales > Spirosomataceae > CAYNRA01. The sequence continues at coordinate 2,088 of JBKBRQ010000134.1, forward strand.
GAAAAATAAAGTATTTATCCATCTGTAAGGTAGAAGGGTACGAAAGCCGTCTCGTGAGTCTACTAAAGGGGTCGTTGGGGTCAAAAGTACTCCCTGAAGCTGCATAAGGGTCAATTCTTGGATATCCAAATCCATCGATTGCATCATCTACATTGGTGAAACGTGTCCCAAATTCAGCTGAGAAGTTCAGGTGGGTAGTTAGCTCCTTTTTTACCCCAAAACCAAGTGGGTAAGAAAATTTTGTGTTATTTAATTGATCCAAAGCATATAAGCTTGCACCTGCAAATACGTAAGGTGACCAGTCTGTTGTGAATCGACTTCTTTTGGTACGAAAATCTAGAAAATTATATTCTATCAATGTCGAAAACTCATAAAAGGTTCGTGCAAAACTTCTATTCAATTGGTTTGTGAATGGGTTTTGGACTTTGTTTGTATTCGCAGCAATTTGTCCAGCTAAGCCAGTAAGTCGGAAATTAATCCCCTTTTCTGTATTGTATCGGGCAAAAAGACTAACCCCAGGTCTTGAGCGAAATGGATTGTAAGAGGGGTTTAGGTCGCCTTTGTATTGGATAAGTGCTGCTCCGCCGCCGAGTTCAATCTCCTGAGCTTGTACAGCATAAAAAGAAATACCAATGAAGAAAAAAAGAAGGAAGTAATGACGCATAGAAGATAAATTAGAGAACGGGTGGACATTTGATACTATGACCAATCACGTAACTTAAGGTTAATTGGGTTACCAAGTACATATCTATTTTATGATAGAAACGAGCGTTGCTTCCTCTTGAGCTTCCAGTCCTAAATCCATACACGTTTTCTAGGCTAGCCAAGTTACTTGCCCCTGTAGCTGCAAGTACGATACCTGCTCTGTCTTGGCCAGATAAAGCATGAAATTGTTCTGTGGAGCGATAGGCAACATCTCTTGCCAATGCACCTCTATTTGCCTCCAGAATCAATGGGTCAACAAAAGGCCTTCCGGAGACATCATCCAAATGGTCTGTGGTAGATACCCGTATACCTGCTTCAAATGCAATATCTAAGTTATCGGTTGCTTTGTAGCGAATTCCCAAACTGAGTGGTGCAACAAGCTGAACAAGAGAATAGGTAGGGGTGTTGATACCGGGTAGATTTTGTCCTTCAGTAGAGAGCGAGCGTAAGTTAACCCAGTTAGTTATATCACCAGTCGACGGGTCTACAGGGCCTCTTGCTTGGGGGTTATGTGCAATAAACCCAATTCCGGTAGCCAAGTAAGGCATCCAGGTAGCTCGGCCAGCTATACCCTTGTTGTATTGAGGTTTTAAATTTAAAATAGCTTGTACTGTAAATTCTTTGATATCATTTCGAAAGTGTAGGTTTCTGATGAGCGAATTGGACATCGCACTCGGATTTCTTTGAGCATACGTAAAGTCATCTCCTGCAATTCTAGCCCATGTGAAAGCCGCTCTAAAACCTAACTGTGGTGCTACGTATCTAGTATAATTGAGTTGCCCGTTCCAACGAACATTTGTGTAAGGTGTGTAATATACATACCTGATAGGTGTCAAGTCTCCAATATAATGGGTAGAACCTCCACCTATTCCAAAAGAAGAATATTCGTTTGATGCGTTCTGTGGACTAAAAAAGCCTTGTCCTAAAAGGGTTTGAGGTATAAAAACTGCCGAAGTAATCAGGGAAAGGAGAGCCTTTTTATAAAATGTGTGCATAGATTATGAGTAATTAGATACGATTTACATGTATGCTTTGTCTAAATGAGAAGCTGCTGAAGTAGAGGTATTTGATGAGATATTTGAATCAATGGAAATAAAACGATTTCTTTTGAATGAATATTGTTTTTTAAGTGGGTAGGTTGCTGAGCGGTGTTTTGTTTCGAATGTCTCGCCCCCAACCGAGTTTCTGGCGGAGTGTAATCAAAAACTCATCTCCATCAAGTGTTATAAGGTGAGCTTTGAAAGATTCCTTTTTTATGGTGATGAATGTATCTACATCTCCAATAACACGTGCACGTGAATCCATTGATACCAAGAAGTTATTACTTCTACTTTCTACTTTTAGTGCGATTTCACTATCGTCTGAAACGATCATGGGTCGTACGAAAAGATTATGTGGACAAATAGGCGTAATGATGAAGTTTGCTGAATGGGGCATGACTAATGGTCCACCGCAACTCAACGAATAGCCTGTTGACCCCGTTGCTGTAGCAACCATGAGTCCGTCAGCCCAATAAGAATTCAAGAATTGTCCGTTAATATAGGTGTGTACAATAATCATGGAAGAGGTATCTGTCTTGGATAGGGCAATTTCATTTAAAGCAAAATTCACTTGTCCTTGAAATAAACCAATGGGCGTGGTAGCCTGCAACATAGTTCGTGCATCCAATGCGTATTGTCTACGAACAATTTTTTCGATAGCATGTTTGATTTGATGCGTAGGAACAGAAGCTAAAAATCCCAAACGCCCGAAGTTAATCCCTAAAACCGGGATTTCTCGACTGCCTACGTGCGCAATGGTTTCGAGGACTGTTCCATCACCACCGATACTTAAAACCAAATCTGCTTGGAAAATACTCTCTGTGGAATGGTAAATATGGGTATCTCTAAATAAAATCCCAGCCTCTTTAAGAATCTGTGAGAAAGAATGTGAAAGCTGATAAGTTACTTGGTGAAAAGTCAGTTCATCGAATATCTGTTGAACGTATTCTTTTACATCTGAACTGAACTCTCTTCCGTGTACTGCGATATTCATTGGTTTCTATACCCTTGATTAAATAGCAAATGTATTAGAAATACGTTTAATTTAGGGAGTTACATGTTTAAATATTTCATTAGTAAATCAAATCTTTGTTGATCCACACTTTCTACGGGTTCATTTGCATAAGCTGACTGCACCATATAACCAAAGCGTTCCAATGTAGCAACAGTTGAGCCAATATCTGTTTGATTGAGTTTAATGAAAAGTGTCAGTGGTTTCTCTGTTTCATACATAGATCCAGACAAGTAAGTACTTAGAACTTTCACTTGGTTGCTTTCAATCAACCGGGCAACTTCAGACAATGAATAGTCTCTACCTTTGATAGCAATTTCAAGAATGGCGCCGGGTTCTTGAGCACCTAATAGGTTTGCGAAATGCCGAAATATACTCTCAGTTGTAATACAGCCGATTAATTTGGAATCTTCTACTACACCAACAATTTTAGCCCCCTCATGTGCACTCAACATATTAGCGATTTCATAGATATGTTGGTGACTTTGTATTTGTACGTGAGGAAATAAAACTTGGACATGCTCAAGCGTGCATTCATCCTCGTAGTTGAGTAAGGTATCTTCATCAATTATGCCAATATAACTGTGCTCATCGGCAATGATTAATTGCTCCAAGCGGTTATCTTGCATCCAAACCAATGCTTGTCCTACCGTATCTGTTGGTTTTAGTAGGGGAATATCTACGTTGATTAAATCGATGGCAAGCATAGTGTATTGATTTGAAGGGTTGGTTGCTTCTTCTAAACAGTGGCTTTATCTGAAGCAAAAATGGATAACTTATCTAAAAAACCACTTAAAATCTCATTGAAACGTTCTGGTTGTTCCATCATAGGTGCGTGGCAGCAATGATCTATGAAATGGAGTTCCGAGTTCGGGATGAGTCTGTTAAACTCATGTCCTACATGAGGAGGGGTAATCGTATCGTTTAATCCCCAAATCAAACAAGTAGGCGCCGTAATCGACTGAATATCTTTCGCCATGTTATGTCTTTGCGCTGACTTAGCAATCTGAACGATGTTCATACACTTTGGGATACTCGATGTAATGTCGAATACCTCGTCAATTAGTTCTTTTGTTGCGGTTTCTGGTTTGTAAAATGTATACTCAACTCGTTCTTTGATGTAGTCATAGCTCCCTCTTTTTGGGAATGAGCCGCCCATCGTGTTCTCGAATAAACCAGAACTACCCGTTAATACTAACGCCTTTACGTTCTCAGGATGTGCCAAAGTGTATAATAAACCAACATGACCACCAAGAGAATTACCGAGTACAAGAACGTTGTCTAGCCCTTTGAAATTCAAAAAACGTTCGATAAATGCTAGTAGGCCCTCTAAACTTGCCTGACGCATCGGCATATCGTAAATGGGCATAACAGGAATTACTATGCGGCAGCGATCTCTAAACCCGTTGATAACATCATCAAAGTTACTAAGTGCACCAAAAAGCCCGTGTAAAACAAGCATTACTTGGCCATCTCCTTCGTCAATGTACTTGAACTCGCCTTCTTCTTTTATGTGATATAACATAGGTTACAGTTTGTTTCTACAGTTTGTTTATTTACAGCGTAGTAAATTCGCTAGAATTTTGAGCTAAGATACCATCTGCAAGGCAAAATACTGTTTAATAATTTAATTTTCAAAACATTTTACCTACAACTCCCCTAACTTTGTAGCTTAAATACAGGTTATATTTTTTAGAATACACCTAATACGAATTGTATGAAACAACCAACTGTGGCCATTATTGGGGCTGGAATTTCTGGCTTGACATGTGCGTATTATCTTCAAAAAAAAGGAATTTCGTTTCAAATCATTGAATCCGATTCACAAGTAGGGGGTAGGGTCAAAACAGATAATTACCAAGGTTTTCTCCTAGATCGTGGGTTTCAAGTGCTACTTTCCAATTATCCCGAATTAAAGCAAGTCATTGATTTAAAAGCAATTCATACGAAACCTTTTCGCTCGGGTGCAACGATTTACACTGGTACAGAAACGCTTCAAATGGATAATCCTTTTGAAAATCCGACGTCCATTTTCTCTATGCTTTTTTCGCCTATTGGTTCTTTTACCGATAAAGTAAAAGTCTATCAGTTAATCCGGAAAGTTGCTTCTTTCAAAGAAAAAGATTTACTCCGCTACAAAGGAACTGATACGTTGTCTTTCTTGCGCCAATACGGCTTCTCCGAAAAGTTCATTGATTTGTTTTTTAAGCCATTTTTCGGGGGAGTTTTTTTGGAATTTGACCTCAAAACATCGAGCCGTTTCTTTCAATTTGTGTTCAAACAGTTCTTTGAGGGGAAAGCTGTTTTACCTGCCAATGGGATAGGTGATGTGCCGAAGTATCTAGCAGCTCAATTACCCGAAGAGACAATCCGTTTGCAAACAAAAGTCGAAAAAATAGAAGGGAAGACAATCTGGTTACAAGATGGAACGCAAATGACGCCCGATCATATCGTAGTGGCTACGGATGCAGATTTTGCTGATACTCTTTTGGATACACCTACTTCGCGCACGTATTTGGATACTATCTGTAGTTATTTTTCGGCAGATGTTTCGCCATCTCCGCAAAAGCCTATGCTTTCATTGTTAGCACGTCCAAACGGAATTGTCCGCC
>JBKBRQ010000135.1:0-6339 GCA_046292055.1 Spirosomataceae bacterium
AATTTACTATATTGAAATTAACAACTGAACAAAGTAACAGTAGAAATTGGATTAATTCAAGAAAATCGTTTATTTAATTTGACTAATTCATACATTTCCTCTGCAAGGAGTTGCTTTACTTCCATAGGTTTTAGTTGCAGAAGTGAAACATTTTCTATGCTTCCTCGAAGTAAACGAAGCGTAGGAAAGCCCACAGCAGCTGTCATTCGGCGCACTTGTCTGTTTTTCCCTTCACCAATTTGTATCGAAATCCAACTGGTAGGAATTTCTTTCCGAAAGCGTACTGGAGGCGTGCGGGGCGGTACATTTGGCTCCTCAATTTTTTCTACTTTTGCTTGATTTGTACGGTGTTCTTTGCCTTTTATTCGAATGACTACCCCTTGGCTAAGTTGTCGAATTGCTTCTTGTGTTATTTCTCCCTCTACTTGTACCCAGTATGTTTTTGTGTGTCCAAATTTTGGCTCTAAAAGCTTTGTTTTTAAATAGTTATCATTTGTTAAAATTAATAATCCTTCACTATCTGCATCTAATCGACCGACAGGATAAACATCTCTGGGAAATCTAAAAGGTAAATCGGCTAATGTCGTATGCTCTCCTTCTTTTGTAAATTGGGAGAGCATACCGAACGGTTTCCAACAAATGAAATAGTCCAATGTCATATAGTATTAATTCGAAAGTTTAGGTGCTGTCTTATCCTTAAATGCAACGATGAATAAAACGAGGACTACTCCAGCAATTGCAGCAGGAACCATCCATATATGTACCCATTGAATTGTTTTAGTGAGGTTTACTGAGTCGATAATTGTGTATTTATCTAAAACGAGACCCGAAATTTTAGAACCAATTCCCATCCCAATGCCGTATGTTGCAAGCGTGATGAGTCCTTGTGCAGAACTTTTAATTTTATCACCCGCTTTGGCATCTGTATAAATTTGTCCTGTTACAAAAAAGAAATCGTAACAAATTCCGTGAAGCACAATCGCTAAGTAGAGTAACCATTCGGACGAACCTGCGTCTCCAAAACCAAATCCTAGGAATCGAATAATCCAAGCGATAAGTCCTAAGATAAGGATATTTTTGACGCCTAGACGTACAAATGCGAATGGCAAAAGAAGCATAAAAATAACTTCGGAGGCTTGGCCTAATGCCATTTTTGTTTCTACATTCACCATCCCAGAGTCTGTTAATGACGGATTTGCCATCGCATAATAAAAGGAAAGTGGAATACAAATCAGGATGGAGGAAATGAAAAAGATGAGGAACGAACGGTCTTTGAATAAAACAAAAGCATCTTTTCCAATAATTTGACCGATGCTACTTTTACCTGTCTGCGTTGGTGGTGTGTGAGGGAGTGTCCAAGCGAATAAGCCAAGGATTAATGAGGTAACCATCGAAACTTGAAAAATTTTGACAGAATCACCCCAATTCAAGTTTCCGATGAGCAGAGAGATGGCAATCCATGCCACAGTACCCATTACACGAATGCTCGGAAAATCTTTTTCTGGATTACTCATTTGGCGCATTGCAATGGAGGTGGACAAGGCCAAATTGGGTGTAAATGTGATAGTATAAGCCAAAATATACCAAAAAAATACCTCAGGGTCTGTTACTTGAATGAGGAAATATAGAATGATAGCACCTAAAATATTGATAGTCGCCATGACGCGTTGAGCAGCGAAGTACCTGTCTGCAATAAGTCCAACCAAAAAAGCGGACAAAATGGTCGCAATCGAAAAGGCTGTGTATGCATTGCCGACCTGGTCGCCCGTCGCGCCTAAAGTAGTTAACATGTATTTACTCATTTGCCCATACCAAGAACCCCAAGTGAAGAAAATGAGGAACATCATAAGCATGAGCTGAATTTTGACTACGTTTTTCATAGTGTTAGGTTAGGGTTGAAGAATGATGACGATTTTTAAGTTCGTTCTGCGTATTTTTGTGCCAAAATTAGAAAGATTTGAGATATTTCATAGAAATTTCCTATTTGGGAACACATTTCTCGGGTTTTCAGATTCAACCCAATGCTAGAACAGTACAAGGCGAACTTGAAAAAGCGTTGTCTATGGTTTTGCGGTGTCCAATGACAATTCAGGGTAGTAGTCGTACAGACTCAGGTGTACATGCTAAGCAACAATTTGCACATTTCGATTTTGAACGAATTGCACAGACAGAAGAATTGGTGTATAAACTCAATAGATTTTTATCTTCAGATGTAGCCGTACAAGCGATTTATGCTCTTCCTGATAATGTACATGCTCGATTTGACGCTATTCACCGAAAATATGAATACCATATCTCTCAGTCTAAGTCCCCTTTTTTAAACGGAAAAGCATGGCTTAATACACGGACGGTTGACATTGAAAAAATGAATGATGCTGCGCAATTATTGCTCGGTTATCAAGATTTTGAGGCTTTTTCAAAAGTAAAAACAGAAGTGAATAATTTTTTTTGTACGATTTCCGAAGCCCACTTTTTACGCAATGAAACGGGCTTTGTTTTTCATGTAAAAGCGAATCGTTTTCTAAGAGGAATGGTTCGTGCCTTGGTAGGTACGCTCATGGAGGTAGGGTATGAAAAATTACAAGTATCTGATTTTCAAGATATTATCAATTCAAAAAATAGGCAACGTGCAGGTTCCGCGGCTCCTGCTGAAGGTTTGTATTTGACAGAAGTGGGTTATCCAATGGATTTTTTTAAAAGTAAATGATAGAAGAAAGATACTATATTAGAGAAGCCAAAATCTCCGAAATGGCTATGGTTAAATCGTTATTCCTAGAGTACGCTGCTGGTCTTGGAATTGACTTATGCTTCCAGGGTTTTGAAAAAGAATTGGAAACATTGCCTTCTCCATACGCATCTCCTACAGGGACGATTTTATTGGCTTTCCATACGAATAAGCCAATTGGCGTCGTGGCTTTGAAAAAATGGGCAAATACGTGCTGTGAAATGAAGCGTTTGTACGTAATCCCTGAGTTTCGAAATGAAAAAGTGGGCGAACAGCTGGTCTTAAAATTACTTGACAAAGCAAAAGAACTTGGTTATGTGTCCATGAAATTGGACACATTGGAGCGCTTAATTCCAGCTGTGAAGTTGTATCGCCGACTTGGCTTTGTAGAAATCGCTCCCTATAATGTGAATCCAGAAGCGGATATTTTGTATTTCGAAAAACAATTAATTGATTAAAAATGGCTGAAATTGGACAATCGCTCGAAAAAGCATGTGAAGCTTTGGTTAACGGTAGATTGGTAGCCATTCCTACTGAAACAGTGTATGGCTTGGCTGGAAATGCGCTTGACGCACATGTAGTTTCGTCTATTTTTGCCGTAAAAAATCGCCCTTTTTTTGATCCATTAATCCTACATATTGCTTCTCAATTACAAATTACCCCTTACATTTCTAATTTCCCAGCACCTTTGAAAGTGTTGGCAGATACTTTTTGGCCAGGCCCTTTGACGCTATTATTGCCTAAATCGGATTTGGTTTCTGACTTGGTTACATCGGGTTTACCTCGTGTGGCTATTCGTGTACCTCAGCAACCTCTCACGCTATCTTTGTTAAAAAGTCTCGATTTCCCGTTAGCAGCACCAAGTGCAAATCCGTTTGGATATGTTTCACCTACATCGGCTGCGCATGTACAGAAACAATTGGGTGAATCAATTGCGTATATCTTAGATGGCGGGGATTGTGAGATAGGTTTGGAGTCAACTATTGTGGGAATGGAGGACGATGAAATCGTCATTTATAGAAAAGGAGGGTTGACGCTGGAGGAAATTGAAGACAAAGTAGGCAAAGTTCGTGTCCTATCGCTTTCGAGCTCCAAACCTCAAGCACCTGGTATGGTTCATACGCATTATGCGCCTCTGAAAAAAATGATTTTATTGGATAAGAAAGAAGATATTTGTGTGAAGGAACCGATAAGTACGGTTGGATTTTTAGGCTGGGATACTTACGTGGAGGGTATCTCAAGGGAAAATCAGCTATTGCTGACACCGACAAATAATGACAGAGAAGCAGCTAAAAACTTATTTGCTTACTTGAGACTTTTAGATGAAAAAGAAATTTCTATTATTTATACGCATTTGATGCCTGAATTTGGTCTTGGTTTGGCAATTAATGATAAATTAAGACGCGCAGCACATAAAAATACGGCTATATTGACGAGTTGATTACATGACAAATGACCTACTTTTACCCTCTCATTACTTACCATCTATCTTGTACTTCAAAGCGATTATTGCTTCAGAGGCAAATCAGGTGCAAATATGTACGAATGAACGATACGTTAAACAAAGTTTTCGTAATCGAACACGTATTTTAGGGCCACATCAAGTAGAGCAATTGATAATTCCGGTACATGCACACAATCATCAATTGATGAAAGATGTAATCATTGATGAACGATCTAAGTGGGCACGGAATCATTGGAAAACCATCGAAAATTGTTACAGGAAGGCGCCTTTCTTTGAGTACTACGAAGCCTATCTTTTTCCGTTCTACACACAAAAAAATGATTGCCTGATTGCCTTTAATTCAGATTTATTAAAGATGATTTTAAGGCTAATGCAAGTGAAAAAAAGCCTAATTTATCGTGAATTAGGTGAGGCTACTTTATGGGATATTTCGGCAAAAAAGCACGAAACTTGGATAATGAACGGAGAATTTAAGCCATACGCTCAAAACTTTGGAACACAATTTGTCGAGAACTTAAGTATCCTAGATTTATTATTCATGCAAGGCCCACAGGCAATTCATTATTTGAAGTAGATTAAATTGAACAGATTTATTAGGATTTTCGTTGTAAGTTTATATATTGCAAAAACAATATCACATACATAACCAAGATACACACACGATGGAACCAAAATTTTCGGCAAGAGTGAAAGAGGTGATTTCCTTGGCAAGAGAGGAGGCCTTGCGGCTTGGGCACGATTACATCGGCACCGAGCACTTAATACTTGGTATAATTCGTGAAGGTGAAGGTGGAGCACTTGGGCTACTCGTCAAAACAGGTATAGACCTGATAGAATTGAGAGAAGCTATCCAGACTGCTACCAAAGGTACAGCCACAAACAATATCAAGAATTTAGCCAACATCCCCTTAACAAGACAATCTGAAAAAGTGCTGAAAATCACGCACTTAGAGGCTAAAATTTTCCGGTCTGATTTGATTGGTACTGAGCACTTGCTTTTGGCAATTTTGCGTGATTCAGACAATCTAGGTTGCCAAATCTTGAATCGATTCAAAATTAACTACGAGTTAATCAAAGAAATGCTTGAGTACCAACTAACAGGTAAAAACCCTACTATGGAGCGTCCTGAAACAGACGACGACGACGATAAAATGTACGGGGCTAATTATGGTGCTGGCGGACGTGATTCGAAGAGTCAAGAAAAATCCAAAACGCCTGTATTAGATAATTTTGGTAGAGATTTGACCAAAATGGCGGAATTTGGTAAGCTAGACCCAATTGTGGGTAGAGAAAAAGAAATTGAACGTGTTGCCCAAGTTCTTTCTAGAAGAAAGAAAAATAATCCGATTCTTATTGGAGAACCGGGGGTTGGTAAAACAGCTATTGCAGAAGGTCTAGCCCTTCGAATTATTCAGAAAAAAGTGTCGCGTGTTCTTTTCAATAAACGTGTTGTTACACTTGATTTAGCTTCATTGGTCGCTGGTACAAAGTACAGAGGTCAATTTGAAGAAAGAATGAAAGCTGTAATGGCTGAGTTGGAAAAGTCCAAAGATGTCATCTTGTTTATTGATGAAATACATACAATCGTTGGAGCAGGTGGTGCAAGTGGATCGTTAGATGCCTCCAATATGTTCAAACCAGCGCTTGCTCGTGGCGATATCCAATGCGTAGGAGCAACAACCTTGGATGAATATCGTCAGTACATTGAGAAAGATGGTGCGCTAGCCCGTCGTTTCCAAATGGTGATGGTAGATGCACCTTCTATTGAAGAAACTATCGAGATTCTTGATAATATCAAGAACAAATACGAAGATCACCACAACGTCACTTATACGCAAGAAGCAATTGAATCAGCCGTAAAATATTCTGAAAGATACATTACGGATCGTTTTCTTCCGGATAAAGCGATTGACGTAATTGACGAAGTAGGCGCGCGTGTTCACATAAAGAATATCAATGTTCCTCAAGAAATCCTTGACTTAGAAGAGTCTGTCGATCAAATCAAAGCTGAAAAAAATCGAGTTGTTAAAAATCAACGCTACGAAGAAGCTGCTCAGTTGAGAGACAAAGAGAAAAAGTTGTTAGAACAATTGGAGAATGCGAAAGTCGCTTGGGAAGAAGAAACCAAAACATTGCGACATACAGTTAC
>JBKBRQ010000135.1:6349-7445 GCA_046292055.1 Spirosomataceae bacterium
CGAAGGCGAGCGAATCCTCAAAATGGGTGATGCGCTTAGAGGTAGAATCATCGGTCAAGACCCTGCTGTGGAGAAATTGGTGAAAGCCATTCAACGCACGCGTGTTGGTTTGAAAGACCCGAATAAACCAATTGGAACATTTATTTTCCTTGGGCCGACCGGAGTAGGAAAAACAGAGTTAGCGAAAACACTTACGGAGTATTTGTTCGATAAAGAAGATGCGCTAATTCGGATAGATATGAGTGAATACATGGAGAAATTCAGTATTTCTCGCTTGGTTGGTGCGCCTCCCGGCTACGTAGGATACGAAGAAGGTGGCCAATTGACAGAAAAAGTCCGTAGAAAACCGTATTCTGTAGTTCTCCTAGATGAAATAGAGAAAGCGCACCCTGATGTATTTAATATTTTGTTGCAAGTACTAGATGATGGTATTTTAACAGATAGTTTGGGTCGCCGTGTTGATTTTAGAAATACGATTATCATCATGACATCCAATATTGGTGCACGTGATTTGAAGGATTTTGGTACAGGGATTGGTTTTGCAACAAAGTCTCGTCAAGATACACAAGATGATATGATGAAAGCAACCATTCAGAGTGCGTTAAGAAAAACATTCTCACCAGAGTTCCTGAATCGCTTAGATGATGTCATTGTCTTCAATTCGTTGAGTAGAGAAGATATTCATAAAATCATTGATATTGCGTTGAATCGCTTATTTGGAAGAATACAAAACATTGGTTTTAAGTTAGAATTAACAAATGAAGCCAAAGATTTTCTTTCTGATAAAGGATACGACCAACAATATGGTGCAAGACCTTTGAATAGGGCAATTCAGAAATACGTGGAGGACCCACTTGCTGAAGAAATCCTAAAAGGTGATCTAAAAGAAGGGGATACTATTTTGGTAAGCTATGCTGGAGAAGGTGAAAAGCTAGAATTTAGTAAAAAGTCGGAGGACGCACCTTCTGTATAAATTATTGTTTTAAACGACAAAAAGCACGAGCAATCGTGCTTTTTGTCGTTTAAAATGTATTTTTGCTTAAAAAAATCTACATGTTACGCCTATTTTTTCTTTTTCTTCTTCTCATTGGTTCTT
>JBKBRQ010000136.1:0-7431 GCA_046292055.1 Spirosomataceae bacterium
GATGTGAACAGCGGCAATAAGTCAACGCAAGAGGATGATCAAGAAACTACAGCGCTCAATGTTAACAGTGAAGCCGCCAAAGAAATCGCTCGCCAGTTAAGACTGCGAGATATGGGTGGAATTGTTGTCATTGACTTTATCGACATGAAAAAACCGGAACATAAACGGGTTATTCATGACGTTCTCAAAGATGAAATGCGTGGAGATCGTTCAAAATATACGATTCTTCCTATTTCTAAATTCGGGCTCTCACAAATTACACGCCAACGTGTTCGCCCAGAAACAAATATTTCTACCCGTGAAACTTGCCCTACTTGCGGCGGTACAGGTACTATTCAGGCGAGTATTGCCATCACTGACTTGATTGAAAATAATCTTGATTATATCGTAACCAAGCAAAACGAACGTGGAATAAGCATCATACTACATCCATTTTTATATGCTTACTACAGGGAAGGTATTTTCACACGGCAAATGAAGTGGTTCTTTAAGTATAAAACTTGGATAAAACTCACCAAAGATTCATCTATTGGTATCACTGAGTTTCACTTCTTGAATGGTCTAGGTGACGAAATTGAGTTAGCTTAATTTGTGTAAAAGGTAAAAATCAAAAAGCCGGCAGAACTATCTGCCGGCTTTTTGATTTAAAATCCATCTTTCTTCTCTGTCACAGGTACCTTCTTTTTGACAGGTGCTTTTTTCTGTGGTGTACTCGGAGCAATGCCAAGATAGGTTTGTTGGAAACGCTTTCTAAAAACCAATGCCTCTGATATATCCACAGGTATTACTTGTCCTTTTTTACTTCCTTTGTCTCGTGCCTTGATGAGTTGATTGAATTGATTATCAGAAGAAACAACGCCAGGCTCACCATCTTTGTATCCAAGATAATACCATTTCTCAGGCGTAAGTTCTATGAACAAGTAGAGCTCATCTCCAATAACCGGATTTTTGATTACCTCAAAATAGCCAGGAACTTGGGCATTGATATCGTTCTCACCTATATTGGAAATACCTAAAAGACCTTGATTAATAAATGAATTGTTTTTATTCATCCATTTTAATGTCAAGTCACTTAGTGTAATTGTTGGTGCAAATCTACTCAAATGCTTGTACAGAGGTACGTGTTGTCGCATAGATTTAGAAGCGTATTCTGAGGTACTTTTTGCACCAATCAGGTGAGATAAAAGGGTTAGAAAACTAGAGTCACTTGGTACAATGGCGCTTTCGGTATTTCCGAGTTCGAGGTTATGGTTGATAATATCTTTTGCCATGTAGTCAAATGCAGCTGGTGGAAGGGCAAAAAGTAAACTCGTTAATACATTCATCTGAAGACTGGAAGAGTCTAGTTGGTATATTCCATTTGCAGATGACTCCGCGTATTGTTTATCTAAACCGCTGAGTAAATTTACTCGTCCTTCAAATGAAATTTCCCCTTTTTCTTCATGAAGTTGATATACCCGATTCTGGTATAAATCTGGTTGTTTTGTTTCAATATCGTATGTTTGCTCAGGTTCATTTCTGCTTAACACGCCTTGTACCGTGAACAAGTCATGGTCTTCTTCCACCATTTTAGGTTGTAAAAAAGTAGGATAAAGAAGATTTGTACTTGCTCCAGATTTGAAATGCAAACCGACAACTAAGTTTGATTCTGTTGTTCGGAGTGACTCATCTACATTGATTCGTACGGTTTCAGACCGATTGCCTGCATATTTTATCCAATATCGACCAAGCTTGGGGTATTTTTTTAGGAGAGGTATGACAAATCCATCAAAAGTTAAATTTTGTTGGTTGGCTGTCATAATAATATCGCCTCTGTATAACATTTTTGGGGATAAGTAAAGACTATCTCGCTCACGGACTGTGGCACTTGCTACGGTGGTATAACGCATAGGCGCTGTTGCTGCTGCTCGCCCGTTTGTCGAAAGGAGTAACTCTTTTTGACTGAAATTACCCATCTTAATATTAAATGTATCTAAACTACTGCTAATGAATTGATAAGAAGCATCTCCTGTAAATTTACTTTTTGAGAAAATATCAATATTTGCCTTTGTTAAGGTATGATATTGGTTGAGTGTATCAGCCAAAACTGTCGCATTTTTCAATGTTGCCATATCGGCTTCTTTTTTTATAATTACTTGATTATCAGAAGGTATGATGCGAACATCTGCTGTAACGATGGAAGGAACACCCCGAATCTCCAACTCCATTTTGGTTAAGTCATATTTGGCTTGATTTCCGGCAAAAGAGAGGTTTTCTTTTCTTGGGTTCGTTGCCATGAAAAAGGTCTCTTCAACGGGGCCATTTAACTCAATTTTTTTCTCGTTGATGTTCCAAATAGCTCTTTTTATGTTTGTTTGATAGGCAGAGTAAGGGAATTCAAGACGGGAAGTGTTTTCTGAAGAAGCGAAACTATCCTGATATTTTCCCTGTATTTGGACTATTTGTTTGGAAACATCAAAATTTATATCGACTAAATACCCAAGTAAAACAGGCTTGTCTGTACTGGCGGAGCTTTTGATGAGAAACTGGGCTTTATCTGCCAAAAATCCTTGTTTATTGAATTTAATTTCCTGTGATTTTGCCTCTGAATCTATTCTAGCTAGCTTTCCTTGTCCGAACATCCCAGACTTTCGAATCACGAGCTGCCCATTAAATGTAGTAGAGCCTTGATAAAAAGCAAGATCCGTTTTCGTAGCAATGAGCAGGGTATCTTCTTTGGGTTTCCATTGAAGTGTAAACTCTTTGAGTAGAACTTCTGGGAAATAGGTATTTTGAATATTGGCCTCCTTAATAATACCTGTTCTACCGGTAGATTGTAGACTTTCAACTTTAAAGTCAGCATTATTTAAGATATAATTGCCAGAGAGATGTATAAACTCTCCTTGTGCATGGAGGCCTTTTGCATCTAATTGAAGAGGCTCATAAAAAACAAAAGAGGAGTTCGAACCATATACGGGTAGGCCACTTGCCGGGGGATTGTGTCGCAGACCAATCGAGAGATCAGGCATAACACGTAAAGTGTCCTGAATAGGTTGAAAAATACCATCAGAATAGAAAGTACCCAGCCAGGTTAAGTCTTTTACATGCATACTATCTGCTTGAATTCTGGGTACTTCAAAACGAACATTTTGATTAAATAGCGTATTTTTTGGCCGCCTTGAATCAAAAAATACGGTGGTTCCTCGCGGTATGCTCAGTTTGGGGTATTCTGGTAAATTGAGTTTGCCAGATTTGTTTTTTGGGTCATTGAGATACAAAATTCCACTCGAAGGATACCGGATATTTCCGCCGACATACACTTTTTTTGCCTGCCTGTAGAGTTCTTTTGGTGTAAAAATAATTGAATCAATTTCTTGTAAGTCGACAGTAAATTGGTCGTAATCTATCTTGAAATTTTTACCGTAGAAGGAGTAGTTTTTAACTTTTATGTGTCCATCAAAAGTATACGTTCCACTTCTCTTGATTTCCATTGCTTGGTTTTTTGGGTAAAGAATGATTCCAAGTGAGTCACTTAGCCTAAATTCTTTGGTTCCGTTAATGGTCAAACCTGCTGACTTGAAGTCGATGATTCCATGACCAGTTGAATCTGAACCGTTGTAAATAGAAGGAATAATAAGGTCGTCGTAATCTTTTTGTCCTGCGTATGAGAGAAGGTAATGGATTCCCTTTGGCGTAATCTTATAGTTTTCTTTCTCTAAATCATAGAGGAAAAGTCCTTGGTGTGTCGCAAATGAGACTCCTCCATTGATTTGTTCTGGTTTTTTACCGATGGCATTTGCTAGGTCATAGATTGAAAATTCATTTTTTCGTGATTTCCTAACTAGATTATTAGCTACCAGAAGCGGATTAAAACCAGCTAGGGTGCTCAAATCGATGATTCTTTGGGGAGAGTAAAAGTCAAAAGATTCAAAAATAGTTGGTTTTATATCTTTGCCAGAGACAATATAAAAATTCATTGCCTCCTTTTTTATGTCCCACTTTGCAGCATCTGACGTGATGTACATTTTATGGAATGTGTCAACAAAAGGAGCGATGCGATAACCACTGTTTTGAGATATATTGAGTTGAACTTGCTCGTTTTGTTGATGATATTGAAATCGAACAGCAGGATGAAAAACAGAGTCAGATTTGATAAACCCGGTAAAAGCGACTTGCGGAGAGGTAATCAAGCTATCTGTCAGTTCAAAGTCTTTGGCTTTTGCCTTAAAAATGATTTTGCCTTCTTTGATAAGTTGAATTTCCGTAAGACCATCATATAATGATGACGAGCGAATACGTGGACCGACGAGTGAAATACCTCCTTTATACCGTATGTTATTTTCTATGAATTGAATGTCTGCATTTCCGTCATAGGATTTGAATCGTGGATAACTCGGTACAGCCTGTGGATTTCGTGCGATGATTCGTACTTCTGAAATACCCACAATTGGTTTTTTTAGTACGTCTTCAAAAATCAATTCGGTATCTTCTACAACCAATCTGGTTTGGTATGCAAAAAAGAAATAGGCACTTTTCCATGAGGAAACAGCAGTAGGGAAACCAGCACTTGTCCAACGCAATTTACCTGCCTGCCCGACGACCTGAGACGTAGTTGGTACAAAGGAACAGGAGGTTTGCTCGACGACAATAGAGTCTGTTTTTGAAACAAAAGAGAGATTTGCCTCCGGGAAGTGAATAATCCAGCCAGATATAAGTGGTGTTTCAATATTTTTCTTTCGAAGGTCAATTTTAGAAAGAGATTCTCTACCTTTCCAGCTGGTCTCTGGTGTGTCCCAACCGTCATTAAGTAAGTCAAGTGACTCTAAATCAATAGTTTGACTTTCTTGTGTTGTATAATATCTCTTTGGACTTCTCTCAAATTCAAGGGTAAATGTTTTACTTGTAGCGTATAATTTATTAAAATTTGACTGAAAGAGTAATCTTGTCTTGGTAAACTGAAGCAGGTTGTCGATTGCTTTTTGGGTCGATTTACTGTCGTATTTATCTACTAATTTACCCAATCCTTCAAAAAAAGCTTCCTTAGAGTTAGTAGTCCAAGCTGAGTCAGAATGAGTTAATAGGACAAATTCCATCGCTTGGATGACGCTATTTAGTGGATAGTTTTTTAAACCCATCTGAAGGGAAGCTTTGTGGAAAGTCGCTTGGTGCTTTTCGTCTAGTTGCTTCCACGTAGAATCAAATCGAACAAAGAAAAGGGAAGGTTCTTGCTTAGGCGAAGTAGTCAGATTTTTGATTTCCTCCACAAAAGTTTCTGGAGTGCTTTTTAATTTAAATGACTGGGCATTAGCCTTTTCAGTGAAAATGAAAAGGCTAATCACAGTTGTAAATACTAGAGAGAGAGAGAAAGTACGTTTTTTTTTATGTCTCATAAAATTGTTCTTCATATCGTAATTTACGGATAAAAAGCACAAAATTGAGCAGTTTTGTCGGAATCAAGTTGTCAGAATAGTGCCTTTACCTTTGAAAAACGATGGCTGACCAATTATTCTTACTTGTTTGTGTGATAATTTTCAATCCTACTTCTGCTGCTTTTTGGGTGATATCTTCGACGTCGTGTACATAAAAACCACTGACGATCAGATAGGCGTTGGGTTCCATAAACTGAACATAAACAGGGATTTCAGCCAATAGTATGTTTCGATTGATGTTTGCCAAGACAATATCGTATGGTTTGACTGTTTGGTCTTGGATTGTTCCTAACTCTACCGTGATTTGGTGCGTATCGTTTAACTCGATATTTTCTTTGGTATTTTCTACAGACCATTCATCAATATCAAAAGAATGAATTTCTGTAGCACCAAGTTTAGCAGCTAGAATAGCAAGAATGCCTGTTCCTGTTCCGACGTCGAGTACTTTTTTATTTTGGTGTGGGATATCTAATTGAAGAGCAAGTACTTGTGAAGTTGTTTCGTGATGACCCGTCCCAAAAGACATCTTTGGCGTAATGATGATTTCGTGGGCAAAATGAGCAGGTGCTTCTGGATGAAAAGTAGCACGAACATAGATTTTCCCATCGACTTCAATTGGAGAAAAACTTTTTTCCCATTCTTCATTCCAATTTTTCTTTTCGATTTTTTGGATAGAGTACGTGATTTGTCCTACATCTGCGTATTTTTCAAGCAGTTGTTTCACTTCCATTTCCTCAAAAAGTTCGTCAGTGATGTATGCTTCAAGGCCATCGGGTGTTTCAATGAATGAATCATAACCGATTTCTGCGAGTTCAGCCACTAGGATTTCGGCATAATCGGGAGAAACTTGAAGAGAAAGTTCGTAGTAGTGCATAGTTTACGAGTCAAGAAGTGATGGTAAATGATGTAATGAATTAATGATAGCGTATTCGTTCGTTACTTTGCTTTTCTGCGTAGGGTCAAAATGGACAGCAAAGATATTGGATTGGATAGCGCCTTGAATGTCGGCTGTCCAGTTATCGCCAATCATGATGGATTGTTGATGTGAGGACCCCGTCATTTCTAAGGCAAACGAAAAAATAGCTGGACTAGGTTTGTGTGCATTGGCTACGTCATTGGTAACAATAGCTCTAAAAAAAGGGAGTAGTCCACTTTTATCTAGCTTTTTCCGCTGAATGTGTTCATACCCATTGGAGATAATATGTAGCTGATACTTTTCTGCAAGGATTTCTAAAGTATCGATGGCATGAGGCATCAAACTCGTTTGCTCAGGCAGTAACTCGAGAAACTGGGCATTCATTGCTTCGCTCAAAGGGTATTCAATGCTACAACCGAGATCTGAAAGCGTTGACCGGAAGCGTTCTCTACGGAGGGTCTCATGTGTAATTTGCTTTGTATCAAGTAAATACCAAAATGTTTGGTTTACCTCTGAGAACGTATCAGCAAATAACTCATAGTTTGGTACACCAATTTCCGCAAGTTGATGTGTGTGGTATATTTCTTCGAGGCAAATACGTGCATTTGCCTCGAAGTCCCAAAGTGTATGGTCTAAATCAAAAAAGAGGTGTTTGATTTTGGAAAACGTTTTTCTCATTTATTGAAAGATAGGCGCAGGCGCTCAACTGGAATATCGTTTACTAAGTGGCTTTCTACAATTTCTTCTACATCCTCTAACGTGACTTTTCCGTAGAAAATACCCTCTGGATATACGACTAAACTTGGCCCAAAGCCACAAACATCTAGGCAACCAGCACGTTGTGCACGAATATCTATTTGTAAATTTCTTTCTGTCAATTTTTCTTTAAAGGCATTCCCTAACGCCATTCCGTGCTCACTTCCACAGCTTTTTTTGGGTGCAGGCTTATCGTTTGTACAAATGAAAATGTGTTTCTTGTATTTCATAATTCCGTTTTATTTAATTGTTTATTGATTGTCTTGCCAAATTTCCCAGGCTTTTTCAGCCTGATAAACAAGCATTTGGTATCCATTTTGGATGGTAGCTCCTTTGGTTTGCCCGCGCTCT
>JBKBRQ010000137.1:0-7269 GCA_046292055.1 Spirosomataceae bacterium
GTGCTGTTTTTTTTCAGCTATTGGTGATTCACTCATAGGATTTGGTTAACAAAATACATTCTTTATTATTGATTTTTGACTTAAGGCTCTTTATAACCCATCGTATTGGCATAAGAACGCAATTTATCTTTCAATAAGTTCCGCGCTCTGTGTAGTCTTGACCGAACAGTACCGATAGGTATGTCCAAAATTTTAGCCATTTCTTCGTAGGTAAATCCTTCGATGTCACACAAGATAATAACCGTCCTGAAATCAACGGGCAGACTATTGAGTGCGTTGGCAACTTCGTCGCCAATCATATCTTGTACACTTTCTGTACGTAAATCGACGGTTCCGGATACTTCGGCGTCCTCTGAAGAATTGTAGGTTGTTTCTACGTCTTGGTAATCTACCTTAGACGGTTCCTTGCTTTTGCGGCGGTAATCGTTGATAAAACTATTTTTCAAAATTCGGAAAAGCCAAGCTTTGGCATTAGTTCCTCTTTGAAAAGAATTGATGAAGCGAAATGCCTTTAGGTAGGTGTCTTGCACAAGGTCGTTGGCGTCGTCTTCGTCGTTGGTCAAACGATAAGCAAAGTTGTACATGGAATCTATGTGGGGCATAAATTCACTGTCAAAGATCAAGTAGCGATCTTTTTCTGGGTAGTTATTTTGCTCTTCTAAAACATCTATTTCCATATCCATCATCATATCGTGTTCAGCGTAAAATTATACATTTTACCTCTCAATGTACATTTATTTTCAGGTACTTTCTCCAAAATATTAGATAAGTCCCTGATTTTTCAGGATTATTGGTTCTGTAGGGGAGTGAATAGGGTTTATAATCCAGTTACTTTACTTGAGGGTGACTTTTTGTCTATCTATCTTGGCAAAAAGCATTCCACCCTCTTTTTACCTGACATAATTGCCGAAAAGTTCAGAGTGCGTTGCTATTTGTCCTTTACGACTCTCTTTTTCTCGTATCTTTGTCCAGAAATAAACGTAGTAAATTGATTCCGTGAAAAGATACATAGATGAACTGAATGACCCGCAAAGAGAGGCTGTAACGCATCCACAAGGGCCATTAATGATTATTGCAGGTGCTGGCTCGGGGAAAACCCGTGTTTTGACCTACCGCATTGCTTGGCTTATCGAGCAAGGTGTTGACCCTTTCCAAATTCTTTCCTTGACGTTCACCAATAAGGCAGCGGGAGAAATGCGCCAACGTATTGAAAAAATCATTGGCAACGAAGCAAAAAATTTGTGGATGGGGACTTTCCACTCTGTTTTTGCCAAAATATTGCGTATCGAAGGCAAAAGACTTGGGTATAATTCGGATTTCTCGATTTATGATTCGGATGATTCCAAATCGCTTATTCGTTCCATCATCAAGGAATTTGCACTTGATGACAAAGTATATAAACCCAATTTTATTCTAAATCGTATTTCTGGGGCTAAAAATGGGTTGATTTCTTGGGAAGCATACCAAAATAATCCACAGTTTATGGAAGACGACAAAGCAGCTAAAATGCCTGAAATTGGTCGGATTTACAAAACATACCAGCTACGTTGTTTTCAAGCCAACGCCATGGATTTTGATGATTTGCTTTATAATACCAATGTGTTATTTCGCGACCATTTGGATGTTTTGAATAAGTACCAACACAAGTTTAGGTATGTTCTGGTCGATGAGTTTCAAGATACAAACGTTTCTCAATACAATATTACTCGAAAGCTTTCAGCCGTTCACCAAAATATTACCGTCGTTGGAGATGACGCGCAAAGTATTTATGCGTTTCGAGGTGCCAATATTCAAAACATCCTCAACTTTCGGGCAGATTACCCGGAACTCCATGTTGTCAAATTAGAACAGAATTACCGTTCAACGAACACCATCGTGCAGGCGGCGAACTCTGTTATTAAGAAAAATAAGGAGCAATTAGAAAAAAATGTATTTACAGCGAACGAAGATGGACCCAAGATTGAATTATTGAAGGCCGTTTCGGACATGGAGGAGGGTCGATTGGTAGCTACACAAATTTTTGAAGCTAAATCGCGACTAGGGCTTAAAAACCTCGACTTTGCCATTTTATATCGTACCAATGCGCAATCTCGCGTATTTGAAGAATCATTGCGCCGCATGAATATCAAATACCGCATCATTGGTGGACTATCTTTTTATCAAAGAAGAGAAATTAAGGATTTATTGGCGTACTTACGCTACACCGTAAACCAGCAAGATACAGAAGCATTCAAACGTATTATTAATCTGCCCAAAAGAGGAATCGGAGATCAAACGGTGGCTAAAATTTTGGTTACAGCAGCCGAGAATAATAAATCTGTTTGGGAGATTGTAAGTGATATTCATACGTATGTTTCAGGAAGAGCAGCCAATGCGATTGATCAGTTTGCGACGATTATCAAAGGGTTTAATCTATTATTGGATGAAGGAAAAGATGCGTACACGGTCGCCTCGTATGTGGCTAAAACGTCAGGTATTTTACGTGAATTATTCGAAGACAAGACGATTGAAGGACTTGCGAGGTATGAAAACGTACAAGAACTTTTGAATTCGGTCAAGCAATTTGTGGATAATCCGGATAACGAAGATAAGACATTGAGCTCTTTTTTACAGACAGTTTCTTTGTTGACAACGTCAGACGTGGAGGATGAAGATGGAGACCACGACCGCGTGACACTGATGACGATTCATGGGGCAAAAGGCTTGGAATTTAAGCAAGTTTTTGTCGTAGGAATGGAAGAAAATCTATTTCCATCTCAAATGATGTTGCATCGACGTTCCGACTTAGAAGAAGAAAGGCGTTTGTTTTATGTTGCTATAACGCGTGCAGAGCAGAAATTAACGTTGAGTTATGCAGAAAGTCGGTACAATTACGGGCGACTGAATCAATGTGAACCAAGCCGTTTTTTAGATGAAATTGACCCAACATATTTGAGTATTGCACCGGAAAGACTTTCGTCTAGATCACGTGATAATGAGGTGAAAGGCCGAGATGTTTTCGATGCTATGTTGCAGAAAAAACCGGCGACATCTCCTGCATCGGCGGCGCGTGTGGTACAACAGTTAAAGCCTATTCAGCGAGTTCAACCAGCGGCGAATCACACGCCGACGAGTGGTTTCTCCCCAAGTCCGGTTGAAAATATGAAAGTAGGGCAGCGGGTAGAACACCAAAAGTTTGGTTTTGGAACAATCACGAAGTTAGAACTTGTCTCCGGGGCACAAAAAGCAACGGTTTTATTCGATAAAGAAGGAGAAAAAACGTTACTACTTAGTTTTGCCAAACTACAGATTATAGCGTAAAATTCTGGGTGTTAGGTGCAACGTTACGAAGGTAAATAGCATCTTTGGAGTAGTGTTTTAGACATTCAAAAAAAAGTTAATCATGAGGAAATCAAATCAAACAGCTTTTTTAGCTGGAGTATTGATGTTTGGGAGTTTGGTTGTCTTCGGCCAAGAAAAGGCCGAGGAAACATCAAAAGATGTTATCAAGATTCGGATTGAGAAAGAAAAAGACGGTAAAAGGACGATTGAAGAAAGAGTCATTGATGCATCAAAAATGACACCGGGGGAGCGTCATATTCGTTTAGAAAAAATACAAGACTCATTGACTGTTCCAGAAGGAAATAGAAAAATGACGGTCATCGTGACGGGCAAAGATGTTCGAAAACTGGATGAATTAGATGAAACAATTCTGTGGGAAGGAGAAGAAGATTTTGATAAACCACGTCACCATAGACCAAAAGGTAGCCGGGTTTATAGTTTTCGGATGGATGGAGAATCATTAGAAGGGAAAATGCGTGAAATGGGAGAGGAAATCCCTAGAAGATTGGAAATGTTTACCCCGAATTTCCGTTGGGATACACAACTTTTCAGAGAATGGGAGAAGTCTCCATTCAAAGGGGTCGATATATTTCCAAATAAACCAAGTACAGATGTACTGAATGTCCGTTTTATGACAGAAACGGAGGGTGACGTGCAAATTAAAGTGCTTGATTTACAAGGGAAAGTTGTTGCAGAGGAATTGGTTAAGAAACACAATGGAGAGTTTGTAGGGCAAATTAAATTGAAGAAAAATACGAAGGGAGTCCATTTTATTTTATTGACACAAGGCGAAGACGGTGTATCCCGAAGAATTTCTTTGTAAAATTTGGTACTTGGTATTGCATAATACTAAAAGAAATACTACATTTGTTTGTATTCATCACGTCAACCTTAATTGTCATCCTACTATGAAAAAGATTTTCACGTTGGCCATTTTTTTATTGATTGCTGAGAATTCGTTTGCTATCGGTTTCCCGAGCAATAATGTATACATTCATCACAAGCTGAACAGCCAAAAAATGGGAAGTAAGCAGAGATTGATAAGCTCAAAAGAATTGAACTCAGTAGACAAAACGATGTCTGTTTATAAGCAGGTCGCTACTGAGGAAGAGAGCAAGGTAGTTGTGAGTACAGAAGAGCAAATGTCGCTGATGCAGGTAATTGGAGCGTTTGTTGTTCAACTCTTAGTTAGATTGACGGGAATTCGTTTTTGATAAAGAGACATATCACTCAAAAAGAAAGGCGGTACTTCAAAGTACCGCCTTTCTTTTTGAGTGATATTAATACTAGGAACTCAGCGTAAATAGGGTGATTTCAGGTAAAATCCCTACTCTTCCTGGATATCCTATAAAGCCGAAGCCACGATTTACATACAGCTGTTGTTCGTTTTCTTGATAGAGCCCAGCCCATTCTTTGTACCTATATTGAACAGGACTCCATTTGAAATCTCCAATCTCGACACCAAATTGCATTCCGTGCGTATGCCCTGCGAAAGAGGCATCAATGTTTGTTTTTCCGAGCACTTGTTCCCGCCAGTGGCTTGGGTCGTGTGATAGAAGTAGTTTAACGGGTAAATCTTGTGTATTTTCAAGTGTTTTTTCTAGATTTCCGTATTTTGCAAAGCCTCCTGCTCCCCAGTTTTGGATACCCAAAATACCAATAGATTCATTCTCAATGGTCAATGGATGATGTGTATCGAGAAGTAAATTCCAACCCATAAGTCGGTGCGCTTCTTTTAAGTCAGCTAGATTTTGTGCTTTAGCTCGGGGAGAATTCCAGGAAATATAATCTCCGTAATCATGATTTCCGAGTGTTGAGTAAACACCTAGCGGCGCTTTTACTTGGGCAAAAATATCGAAATAGTCTTTGACTTCCTTTGCTTCATTATTGACCAAATCCCCTGTAAAAAACACGACATCTGGTTTTTGGCTCAGTAATAAATCGACGCCACCTTGAACGGCTGTTTTATTGAAAAAACTACCCGTATGAATGTCAGAAAGTTGTGCGATGGTCATTCCTTGGAACTTTTTAGGGAGATTAGGAAGTCGTAAAGTTACGCGTTTGATGCGGTAATCGTGTGCGCCACTTATAATTCCCCAAGTCATGGCACCAAGTTGAACACCTCCAACAGCGAGAGCTGCTTGTGTTAAGAACGTTGATCGTGGAATGGTTGGAGCGTCGGTGGTTGGCGAATTTATTTGACTAATTTTTCGTCCACTCCATTGAAAAAACCGGACAATTTCTGAGAAGAAAAGTACGATAACTGCTAGAAATTTAGAAATGTAGATGATGAACACAGCGCTTGCTATCAAGTTCCGTACTCGTACAGGTAAGTACGCGGGATAGAGGATAAATGCACCTAAAAAGAGGAGTAGAGATACTACAGGAATAGCCCAATAGATGAAAGAAAAAGTTCGCTGGGATTGCTCAGAAGAGGACTTAAAGAGCTCTCTGGTAGCGATGAATAGGTAATAATCAACGAATCCGAGAATAAAGATAAAAAACAACAAAGAAACAGCTCTGTTCATGAAACAAGGAATCTAGTGAGAAAAATGGACTAATTCTCAAACGTAATAGCGTATCTGAATGTTCAAAGGTTATTCTTCAATATGATAAATGGATAAAAAAAGAGGTTCAATGTATCTTGAACCTCTTGATGTGTACTTGGAATATGGATTAATTATTCAACGATACCAAGACTAACGGTATTTGTGCGGTTGTCTTGTAGGACAGGAATGCTGAGCATATTGATAAACTTATGGCCTGATTCCAATTTCCCTTCTGCTACCAAGAATTCTTTAGAAGCTTGTACAATATCTGTAAATGTGCCTAAAACACTAATTGGAAAAACTTCTACTCCCCAATATAAGCTAAGCTGAGTTTTTAAATGCTCGTTGGAAGTGAAAATATAGATATTTGCTTTGGGTCTGTGATGTGAAAGACGGAAAGCTGTGTAGCCTGAAGATGTAATTCCGATGATTGCTTGGACGTTCAAGTCGCGTGCTAATCGGCAACCCATGACAATCACATTGTCGTTAGCTTTTGCCTTGGAATCATAATCTGGAAGCGTCACACGGGTATGATGTCTGAAGTAAAGCGTCGCTGTATCGCCGTTTTGTTCTACCTGGCGAATCGTATTTGCCATTGTTTCGACAGCCAAGACAGGGTATTTACCAGCAGCACTTTCTGCACTAAGCATAACAGCATCTGCACCATCAAGCACAGCATTGGCAACATCACCGACTTCTGCACGTGTTGGTCTTGGGTTATCAATCATACTTTCTAGCATCTGTGTGGCCACAATGACAGGTTTTCCTGCCTCGTGACATTTTGCTACCAATCTTTTCTGAATCAAAGGTACTTCTTCAGAAGGCATTTCAACGCCCAAATCACCACGCGCGACCATGACTGCATCTGTTGCTTGGATAATAGAATCCATGTTATCAACAGCTTCTGGTTTTTCAATTTTAGCTACAACCTTTGCAGTACGACCATTTTTCTTGATATGTTCTTGAATATCAATGATTTCTTGCGCTGTACGAACAAACGAAAGAGCAATCCAATCTACGTCATGTTTGATACCAAACTCGAGGTCTTCCCAGTCTTTTTCTGTAACAGACGGCTGAGAAATAGCTGTATTGGGTAGGTTTACGCCCTTCTTTTGTTTGAGAAGTCCACCGTAGACAACTTCTGTAATTACTTCTTCATTTTCAACATCAACGCCAGTTACTTTTACTTCAAGTTTTCCATCGTCCATCAGGATTCTTTCTCCGACTTTTACATCTTTGAACATCCCTTTGTACGGTGTACTTACGCGCTGCGCATTACCGACAATATCTTTATTCGTAAAAATAAATGTATCACCTGCTACTAATTCCACGCCATCATTGCCATTTTCCATAGCACCTACCCGGATTTTTGGCCCTTGTAAGTCTTGGAGAATGGCTG
>JBKBRQ010000138.1:0-7252 GCA_046292055.1 Spirosomataceae bacterium
TTATTTTTTTTTTTTTTTTTTTTTTTATTTTTTAAAATTTTATTTTTTTGATTTATTCTGTTTATGTGTGCTCCAAGAAGAGAGGCTTCAATCTCTCCGGTTGCATAGATTTTCCAGAAGCCGCCCTGGGTTTCATTCAGCAGGAATAAGTCCCACGCCTTTTGAATGAGTTGAAAAGTTAAAGATTCGATAAAATAACTTCCTTCAGAAGGGTCTTTTGAAGCAGCAAGCAAGGCTTCTTCTTGAATAACATGGAATGTATTTAAGGCAACTCTTTGAGCCAGCTCATTTGTTGAAGTATGATTTTTTGTTTTATCCCAAGTCGGAATATGTACTGCGTCTAGCCCACCAGTAAGTCCGCTCATTGTGGCGGAAGTAGCCCGTAACATATTTGTATGCGAAGCAAAAGGACTAATGTAGTAGTTGGAAAGCCCTCCCATTATGTATGAGCTCACAGTATTTACATTCGGGTCAAAAGATGTGTGGATTTTGTTCAATAAATATCTGAACGCACGAATTTTAGCAATATCAAGAAAGTAATTGGTAGTTAAAGATGTTTCAAAAAGTGTTTTACCGATTATCTCTTCTAAGGAATGACCGAGTCCGGTTAGTTTATCAAGTAAATCTACCCATTGGCTACAAAAATAGGCAAGTTCTTGAACCGCATTTCCGCCTGCTAGCGTAAATGGGGAAGTGCATGCATGTATTACTTTGTATGTTGTATCTTGTTCTGTTTGCCTTAATAATTGTGAAATGGCCTTGTCATTTGCTTGCCAGTTCCCTTCTTCAGTAAGAAAAACAAGCGGTTCTAAAACTCCACCTTTCAATAAATAGGGAGAAAATGCTTTCTGCTTTACATATATATCTTTTGACTCGACTGTTCTCCAGTACACCGGTATTTCAGAGGTTTTAATGCCTTGAGTTAATTTCTGTAGTTGGAGTGTAGAAAATGTGAAAGGTGCGAGTTCAAAAATGAATGAATTTACCCCTTTTGTTCGGTATTCAAGTGCCTTTAGATTAGCTAAATGGATAGTTTCAGGTTGATTATCAGACACATAAATCGTTTCGATTAATTCTCTATCTAGTTCATTTACACTTTTTTGTGCTAGGCTTATTTCATGTGTGGGTATGTCTTGAATATCTTCGGGTGTGTAGATAGGTTTCCAATCAATACTTTCTTCAGACAACCAAGTCAATGTTTCAAAAGGGTTTTCACCTTTTAAGTCGATAGTTGCCTGAGCTTCCCAATTTTTTTTTGTTTTATTTTCAAATTCGGATATTTGTAACATGCTTGTATTCAGTTTGTTGATGGATAAAAAGGCAAACTTTCAATTGTGCTGAATGAAATGACTGAAAGAGAATCGTAAATTTAATAGGAGATATTTGTAATGACAAAGTTATTGTGCTAAATGAGGATAGGTATTCTTTTCTATTTTGATTATTTTGAAACAGTTTGAAAAATTAAGTACGACAGATTGATTTTTTTACTACTTTTGTCGTCCCGTTTTTTATACAAATTACCTGAAATTTACAGAACTAGTGGTCGACGAATCAGCTGAAATATCTTGGCAGAACTGCCTTAAGCTTATTCGGGACAATGTCTCAGAACAAAGTTTTAAAACTTGGTTTGAGCCCATTGTGCCTCATAAGCTCGTAGATAAAAAGTTGACAATACAAGTCCCGAGCCAGTTTTTCTATGAATGGCTAGAAGATAATTACGTACATTTATTGAGGAAGGCTCTCGATTATTCGATTGGTCGAGAAGGTACCTTAGAGTACTCTATTATTGTTGATTCCGGAAATACCACTCAAAATCAACCACCAATTGGGTATCAAGTTCCAAATACAAGGAAAGTTGAGAATGCACCCAATACAGCTGCCGATGAAAAGGCATTTAAAAGTCCTTTTGAGGTTAAGGAGCTTCCGACTGGACACGGTGACTCATTCTTAAATCCGCATTATACGTTTGATAACTATATCGAAGGGGATTGCAATCGTCTGGCACGTGCTGCAGGTTTTGCAGTAGCACAAAAGCCTTCTGTTACAAGTTTCAATCCTCTCATGATTTACGGTGGTGTTGGGCTTGGGAAAACCCATTTGGTTCAAGCCATTGGCAATTACATCAAAGGAAAACTTCAGGATAGATTTGTCTTGTATGTTTCTTCAGAAAAATTCACCAACCAGTTTATCAATGCCATCCGCGACAATAGTCTTCAAGACTTTATGAATTTCTACATGCGAGTAGATGTACTTATTCTGGATGACGTGCAGTTCTTATCTGGTAAAGAAAAAACACAAGAGACTTTTTTCCATATATTCAACCATTTACATCAATCAGGTAAGCAGATTGTGATGACTTCAGATAGGCCGCCGCGCCAACTGAAAGGAGTGGAAGATCGTTTACTTTCTCGATTCAAATGGGGACTTACTGCTGATTTACAAACCCCTGATTACGAAACAAGAATCGCGATTATTCAAAAGAAATTAATCAACGAAGGAATTCATATTGATTACGAAATTATTGAATATTTAGCGCATAGCATTGACTCAAATGTACGCGAGTTGGAAGGGGTCATTGTTTCTTTGATTGCGCAAGCCTCACTGACGCGAAGAGAAATCAATATGTCTTTAGCAAAACAAACATTGAATCACCTTGTCAATGAATCTGAAAAAGAGACTTCTGTTGATACGATTATTGATGCCGTGACTACTTTCTTCGATGTTCGTGTAGCTGATATTAAAGGGAAAGGAAGAACACGCTCCATCGTTGTTCCTCGACAAATTGCTATGTATATTGCCAAAGAACTAACGGATTTATCCTTGAAATCAATTGGTTATCATTTTGGAGGTCGTGACCACAGTACAGTTATTCATGCTATCCAAACAGTTAGTGATATGATTCATGCCGATCAAGAAATGGCAGAAAATATCAAAAAAATCATGAAATCATTTGAACATTAAATTTGCATTTTTACTGCTATTCTTTGCTGATGCAATAGCCTCTGCTCGATAAAATGAAGGGAATACCCACCTTGCACGTGCAACTTTTTAGATTTTTTTGTCTGTAGTAGTAAATCTAAACGTGCATAATTTGCATATTGGTAAAATGGATCTCCGCTATATATAAAATGACTGTTTCCTCTCTTCCACGTATGTTTTAATTCAATAAATGAATTTGAAAGGCTATTTTCTACCAAGATACTTGATGCGGAGCGAGTGGGGGAGCCGTTTCGAATTCTTTCAAGAGAATAAAGGAAGGAAATAGTTGGTTGGTAATGCCAAGAGCCATTCAACTTGAAAAGGTACTGAAGTGCAACTTGGTTCATGAGTGACTCCTCCAATGGTTTTTGTTGTAAACTAGTAGCATCATTGGCTAGATGAGATAGGAGTGAGTGAACCTGAAAACTAAATTGGTTTATGTCTGTCTTTGAGAAAGCTCCAAGATGAAAATGTTCTCTCTGAGTAGTTGTCTTCTGAGATGTCCAATCAACCCAACTTGAAAAAAAGTAATTGCCTTTCTCGTGCTTGTAAGATAAGCCAGTAATATTAGGTCGATAGTACGAAATAGTGTCGCTTAATAAAGCTCTTGGTAAAAAATCAACTGCATGACTTCTTGGGAAAGAACCGAATAGGAATTGATTATTTCCCCCTTTTCTATGAATATATATAGTTGATTGTGCGAATGAAAAAAGTGAGGGTGACCCAAACTCCTGTAGTGAATTGATTCCGAATGTTAGGGATAAATTGGAATCGAGCTGTAAGTTGGCTGCTAGTTCCAGTCTATGCCCAAAAAAGGTAGTTGGTAGTTGGTTTTGAACTTGGTTAAACTCCCGGTTGTCGAAAAAACCTTGGTAGCTTATATTGAAATTGATTTTTTTTGCGGAGTCCAGCGCAAATTCTTTTGTTTGTGCAAAAGAAAGAATGAAAGACAAATGCAATGCAAGCAAAAGAGTCAGTCTACTTTTAAACTTTCCCATAGTTTTAAAATAGGGGGTATGAGCAATGATTTGTTGTCATTGACTAAAACATGGGTAGCTATTTTCCTAAACTCAGCGTCACTTTGTTGCTGTTTTATTATCTCTTTTGTAACCTCTATCGGACGGAAAGCATCTCTTTTTTGTAAACGTTCGAGTCGGATATGCTCTGGGGCAAATACATAAATTATAGCATCGTATCCTATCACATTGTCAAAAATAGCTGCTTCTTTTGCTACAATGGGAGAAAGCGTATGTTTCTGTTTCCAATACTCAAAGTCAGTATAGACAAGTGGATGAACGAGGGCATTTAAAGCTTCTCTTAGAATTGGACGTGCAAAAATCTTTTCGGCAACCCATGTTTTTTGATACTCACCGGAAGCGTTGTAGGCTCCTTCGCCGAGTAGTCGTTTTATTTGTGCTTTCAGTGATTCTTTTTCATGGATAAGTCTTTTTGCTTCTTTATCCGCATAGTATACGGGTGTTCCTAGGTGTGAAAGAATGGACGCAACCACTGATTTACCAGAGCCAATTCCTCCTGTTATTCCAATTACTTTCATTTAAACTTCAGTTGATTAAATGTTCTTTTTTTATTCATAAAGTACTCCCACAAGATACTTTTTCGGTAAATAGTACGTAGGTTTACATTATAGTTGCCTTCTCTTTTGAGCGCAAAAAGTAATTTATAAAAGCCACCATGAGCTTGAACGATAGCCCACATGAGTTTTGGTTTACCTTGTAAAAGAAGGCGAATTCCTGCTATTCCGTCAAGACACAAACGAGCAAATATAATAGGCACAAGTGTGTAGATAGCCAGATTTTTATATAACATAGCCAGATTGTTTCTAAAGTTCAGGTATGTCTTGAAAGGATTATCTACAGACAAGGTACCTCCTCCGACGTGGTATACTGAACTTTCTGGTTCGTAGAAAATAGAAAAGCCAGCTCGTTGCCATCTCCAACAAAGGTCTATTTCTTCCATGTGTGCAAAGAATAAACCATCAAAGCCACCGATTTCATGGAATGCACTTTTCTTAATAAACATACAAGCGCCCGTTGCCCAAAAGATAGGTAGTGCGTCATTATATTGATTAGTGTCTTTTTCACACGTATCAAAAATTCGTCCTCTACAAAAAGGATACCCTAGAAAATCCATACTTCCACCAGCAGCACCTGCATATTCAAATTCATTTGGAGTATGATAACTTTTGATTTTGGGTTGTACAGCAACAATTTTTGGGCTACTATTTAGTCGATGAAGACATGGGTCAATCCAGTTTTCCGTGACGAGTACGTCTGAATTGAGAAGGATAATTTCTTCGTGGTCAATTTGGGCAAGTGCTTGGTTATAGCCTTCTGCAAACCCAACATTTTTGGGTAAAGAAATGACATCGATACGTTTGCCAAAAGTAGATAAAACCTCCAAAGACGTATCTGTGGAGGCATTATCTGCAACGTAAATGGAGTGGCCTTCACTGAAGGAAATGACGGTAGGTAAAAATTCTTTTAGATACGTTGCACCGTTGTAGTTGAGAATAACAATTGCTGCCATTTTATTTATTGAATAAGCTACCTAGGTCCATTCCGGGAATGGAAGGCAATAGACCCTCAGTTGCTTTGGCCAAGTGTTCTTTTGCTATTTCTTCTGCGTTCTCTTGTGCTTTATTGATAGCAGCAACTAATAAATCTTGCAAAATAGGAAGTTGAGAAGCATCAACCAGTGTAGGGTCAATTTGGATAGACTTTATTTGTTTTTTGCCATTTACAATTACTTGTACCATTCCTGCACCTGCTTCACCAGTAGCTTCGACTTCCGCTAATTGATTTTGAGCTTCCTGCATTTTTGTCTGCATTTCTTTTACTTTGCCCATCATGCCTAACATATCAAACATACGCTATTATTAATTTTAAGTGTGAATTAATACAAAACTAAAAAAGAACCTTGTTGGGTTTGTACAGACCCATCCAGATTGGTAACACGAATTAAGTAGGTATACATTCCATTCTCTACCTTTTTTCCCTGCAAATTAAAGCCATCCCACCCCAAATTAACATCTTGCGTTTTAAAAATGAGATTTCCAGCTCGGTTAAAAATCAGCAAATCAGCTTGTTGTCTAATTCGACTTGCGGATTTAAAAATGTCGTTGGTTCCATCATTGTTGGGTGTAAATGCATTTGGGAAAAACAAGGCTAATGGACGAACAAGGGTAATCGGGTAACTGTAGGAGATCCCACTATTACCAGATAAACCAGGTGCTTGTCTCGTAAAGACACGGACAAGAGCTGTATTTACATCTGGATTATCTTGTAAAATAGATTCCAGATCAGCTTCCAATAGTTGTGTAGGAGAGCCAAAAGGGATGGGATTACTGAATGTCGTATCTTGCTCAGCATCAATCCATTCTATATCATAAAATAAAGAAGAAGTAGTAGGTTTAGGCTCGAAATCAGTCCAATTCATAAGAAATCCGTCGGTTTCTACCTCACTCTTGATGGTACAGAAATTATCGCTAGGAGGAGAAGTTTGGTCACATACTTTTTTGGTATATGAGTAGCAATATTGAGCAGTTGGTTGTGCTAAATTCGTATGTTTTTGGCTAATCGAGGTTGATTCACCCAAAGATACAAAAGTAGGAGATTCGTCTGTGTAATATCGAACTTCATACAGATTATCTGCAGGTATATCCAAAATAGTTATGTCAATTTCAGGTGCACCATTTTGTGCAAATGAGACTAAGAGCGGTGTGGAGGGTTTTTCAATTCGGATATTTTCCAAAGGAACGGTGTTGGATAAAATGGTCACATCAAATGTTTCACCAGAGGAATTGGACTCAAAAAGTTTTTGCGCAACTTGTGATGTACTTGGTTCTGTACAATTTGCTGGGAAGTTAGATTCTTGAAATGTGGTGGATGAGGGAAAAACAGGACTACCAAATCCACCGTTTAGGTTTAGGATTTCAGTTGAAATTATTTTGGAAGAATTAGGTGTGCTGGCATTCCATTCATGACGCAGTCGATATTGATTTTCATTCCCAGACAAAAAGCTCGATTTCAGATGAATGCTACAAACTTCATTTGATTTAACAGGAGGTGAAGGAACGTTGGCAAGTGCGCAAACATTTTCTTCCCAAGCATAAAAACAATATTGTGTGTTTACATCCAGTGCAACTTTATCAAGACGCAGTGTTTGTGGGATAAGGTCACCCGGGAAAGAAAATACAACGGTAGGGGATATATACTCGTCATACGCTAAATAAGAAGTTTCATTGAATGCTCTG
>JBKBRQ010000013.1:0-26380 GCA_046292055.1 Spirosomataceae bacterium
AAATAGCGTTGCGAACGGAAGTTGGCATCAACGCCGGAATTTATGGGGGAGCCATGTATGCCAAGAGAATTGGTACTGAGTTAACGCCCGTCATCACGGTTGAGCCGAGGTGGTATTATAATCTGGATAAGCGTGTGGCGAAAGGAAAAAACATCTCAGGAAATAGTGGCAATTTCTTGACTCTCCAAACAAATTTCAATCCGAGTTGGCGGATTTTTTCTACGGAGTCTTTGCAACGAACGGCTGGCCAAATCACCGTGATGCCCATGTGGGGTTTGAAACGGAACAAAGGAAAACATTTCACTTTTGAGGCAGGTGCGGGTGTTGGAGCTGGTCGGTATTTGGGAACTTTAAAACCGGATAATCCGTATTTTCTGGGTATTGGATTACACCTTCGGGTAGGGTATCGATTTTGAGGTGAGGGAAGTAAATAAAAAGCGGCTCCAAATCAGGAACCGCTTTTTGGATTTTATGGGTCGGACGAAACAAAATACATTTCCAGAAGTATGATGTAGCCTATTCATTGGATTACATTATGTACATTTTTTCTCCGAATTCACTTTCAGGATTCGCTTTCCTACGTAACCCCTTTATTTCATTTGACACATTACCTGTTTTTCTACTGCAAGTTCAGCCAAGACCTTTTTTAGCTCTTGCAAACACGAAAAATCCAATGTGGAGACGTCAAAAACGTGCGTAGAATTATCGTGTGTGCGAATGCGTAATAAAGTCGGTTCATACGCAATGGATTGGATATCTTCCCATTTGAATTTCGACTCTTTTTTAAACACACTGAGTTTTAAATGAACATAATGTGTATCTAACTGAATGAATGCTGCCCCAAAATGGCTTTCGATTGGTTTCCCAAGTCCTGACAACGTATGTACGATTCCACTTAAGAAGAAAAAAGCAGCATACACCCAATCAGAAAGACGAATTGAGACGTTATCGAGCATCCGAAAACAAGGCCAAACGACAGCAAAAATAAGAGAAAAGATGCCGAGTAGGACTTGGGTAGTTGATTTTTTGGGGGAGACAAGTAAGTTTTTGTGGTAGTTCATGTGGTTGGAGTTTACAGATAATCAGGTTTTGGTTATAATTACGCTCTTTACATGCTGAATATTTTCAAATTCCTTAGAGAGCTACAATCCTTCATGTATCAATTGAGCTCAAACTCATTCACAAATTTAGGAAGAAATATAGCCTACTTATTAATGCTTATGAGCAATTATTCCCACGGTAAAATAGTAAAAGAAAAGGATTTTTTGATTTAAATCTATCTGCATGTATATTGACCTAATTAAAGATATTTGCCATTTTTGGGAAGAATATAGGCTAAAAATCATCATTATGAACCAAACAAAAAATTGAAAACAAATTGCTTGGCATTTCTAGTAATTGGGCTATTTATTTTAAGTCTTGTAGGATTCTGGACACACACAAACTACATGAAAAGCGGGGGTTTTGCCGTTGGCACACCTCTAGACAGTCTCAATGGTGTATTTGTATACTACAACGGTGGCGTTGCACACGTAGAAGGAAGAAATACAACACAAGATGGGTATAATTTGGGTTTAAAATACCAGTGTGTTGAATTCGTAAAACGATATTACTATCAGCACTTAAACCACAAAATGCCCAATAGTTACGGAAATGCAAAAGACTTTTTTGACAATAACGTACCTGACGGGAAAATCAACCAAGTGAGAAATCTCCAGCAATTTACGAATCCAAGCCACATAAAACCCAAAGTGAATGACCTTGTGGTTTTTGAAGGAACACTTTTGAATCAATACGGGCATGTAGCAATTATTTCTCGTGTAGATGACCATGAAATAGAAATAATACAACAAAATCCTGGTCATTTGGGCCAATCAAGAGAGGTTTTTAAGCTCAACAAACAAGCAGGTAAATGGGAAATAAACCATAGACATCTACTTGGTTGGTTAAGAAAAAAACAATAGAATTTACATAAAACCGTGCAAAAGAAAATCAATCTCTGAATAAAATTAATGGCATAAATCCATCAAGTACTACCTACGTGTATATGGTCTTCGAAAAGAAAAAACACCGGTTCAAAGAAAGTTGAGGTACTTTATTAAACCTAAAATTTATCTATTTTCACTAATTATTTATTGTTTATCAATAAATAATTAATATACTTGTTCATTCATATTCTATACAATTCATTATGTCAAAAGAAAACAGCGTCATCTTTCGAGTTTTGCAGGTTATCGCATGGCTCGTATTTATTGGTTTATGTATTGAAGCAGGAGCAATTTTAGTAAATTTTGTCTTTAGTATATTCAAACCTAAACTAGTACATAATTTATACAATCAACTTGACTTAAGCAACGTGTATCGAAAGAGTAAACTAGCCTTTTTCTGGATGTATGGATTTGTACTTCTAGTCTCTTTCGGGAAAGCCCTCCTATTCTACCTTGTCATTGAGTTAGTACAGAAACTGGATTTGACCAAACCTTTTAGTCGATTTACAGAATATAAGATTACACAAATTAGTGTGTTCACTTTTTTAATTGGACTTATCAGTTTTATAGCGCAACAAACTGCCAACAAATTGGCAATGGGTGAATACGAGATAAACAACCTAACCCCATATTGGGTAGATAGTAGAGCTTTTTTATTAATGTCAGGAATCCTGTATATCATTGCTACGATTTTCAAGAAAGGAGTTGACCTTCAAAACGAAAACGATTTAACCGTTTAATTATGCCTATTTTAGTCAATTTGGATGTGATGATGGCCAAACGCAAAATGTCGTTGAATGAATTATCAGATAAAGTTGGGGTGACCTTATCTAACCTTTCAATTTTAAAGACAGGCAAAGCGAAAGCCATTCGTTTCAGTACACTCGAAGCCATTTGTCAAGTACTGAACTGCCAGCCGGGAGATATTTTGATTTATGAAGTGGATGAGGAAGGATAAAACGTAGAGTAAATCACAGATATCGAGAGTAAATATAATTCTCACTCAAACCAAAGAAAACCTAAACAATTATCTAGATTTATAAAATACTATTTCTTCTACTATTTTACGGATGAGGTACGTTTCTCCTGTCACAAATATTTTTGAACCATGTTAAATTCTAGTACCCTTCCTTTCCCATTTCGTAGCCTTTTTGTAGAAGATACTCTTCTATTTATTCACGGTTGCATTAGGTTATACCTCAAGCAACCGTGAAGTAAGGCAATGATTATGTATATCCTCTCCTACTTTTTCACCTGAATTTTGCTGTGCTGATAAGGTTTTACCGTTATTTATAAAATATAATATCTGTACATTGAGTTAAATTCAAACAACACTGCATACGCTTTTTTACTTGATTCAGGAGTTTAGAGAAACCAACCAACTGATAAATACGTAAATTTGCGAAACTTCAACCAATTTATGCGATTTCCAAAGCTTTTCATTGTCTATTTCCTAATTACGACACAAGCTACATTTGCCTCCCTAGTCCCATTTCCAAAAGACACGACTAGTTCTCTATTGAGAGATAAAAATACCATCGTTTTACCTGTCGTTTTTCGGTTTCCAGAAACCCGTTGGGGAGGCGGAATTGCAGGTACATCCACGTTCTCATTTCAAAAAGACTCTAGTTGGGCAAAGCCATCACAAATTTCGTATGGTGTGACAATCACGCAAAACCGTCAACTTCTAATTTTTGCCCCTTTTACACTATTCTTGAATAATAATAAATGGTATATATTCAATGATTCCGGATGGTTTAGATACAATTATTTTTATTATGGAATTGGCGAAAACAGGGTAGCTCAAGAAGTTTTTAACGTAGATTTCCCACGCGTCCGAGTTGTGATTGGTCGACAAGTAGGGAAAAGCGGTTATGCAGGCATACGATACGGATACGAAGCATACAAAGTAACTAAAACAGAGCCTGGTGGAGAACTCGCAAGTGGTACAATTACAGGTAGTGATTTCAGCCGTACTTCGGCGCTTGGTTTAAGTTATATACATGACAGACGGGACCAAGTTTTTTACCCAAGAAAAGGAAGTTTTGGTGAATTTTTCATTTTCCCAAGCCGTAAACAATTTGGTGCAGACGTGACTTTCACCCGTTTTTACGCAGACTTTTCTTTTTATCAATCATTACGTCCCAAAATAGTACTGGCTACAAACCTTGTAGGAAGTGCCATATTTGGTGAAGAAGTACCCTTCAATCAACTTTCATTTTTAGGAGGACAAAAGAAAATGCGTGGATTATACGAAGGTTTCTTTAGAGATAGAAATACTGCACTTATACAAGAAGAAATACGCATAGAACTAGGTAAAGTCATCGGACTAGTCGGATTTGGTTCTATTGGCTGGATGGGAGACCAAAATCAACTTCTAAGAATCCAAAAACCTAAGTTTAGCTATGGAGGTGGTCTTCGAATAGCGACTAAAAACCACCTAAATTTACGCCTTGACTACGGTTTTTCGCCTTACACCCCCGGCAGCTTTTATGCTACAATAGGCGAGGCATTTTGATTTTATTGAATCAATGCGGTGTAAATTAGCACGCCAGTTACTACAAAAACTACTGAAAGTAAAATACTCGACCATTTGCTTTTAGTAGAAATACTATTTTTCACTGTCATCAATGTGGAAGCAATACCGAGTAAAAGGCAAAAAATGATGTAATAGGTCTTCAGTACACTTGGTACGCTTAATGAGCCAAAAACAAGAAGTACCGCTGAGAAAAATGAAATAAAAGAATATTTAGAGGACATAATTCACGTGTAAATTAAAGAGTGGGATTTTCACTGGAATCACCTGATTCAGATGAGACAGAGCTAGAGTCATCTTTCAACGGAGGAGTTTGAGTACCTTCTTCGAAGAACTTTTTTTGAAATAATAAAATAGCTACTACACCACAAAAAATAGATGCGTCTGCAAAATTAAAAATAGGAGTTGCATTATACGTTCCGCCGAAGTACGGCACCCAATCAGGCCAGAAACCATCCAAACCGACTACATAAAACATGTCAATCACTTGACCATAAAAAAGTGGGAAAGGAGAATCAAAAGGAGCATTATTCAAGAAAATACCATAAAAGATGGAATCAATTAAATTTCCGATAGCTCCAGCAAGAATAGCCGCCACTGAGTACAGAAGACCTACATGTGCTTTTTGTTTTTCCAAATAGACCAAATACCAGCTTATTCCGAACATCGCCGATAGGCGGAATAAAGTAAGAACCAATTTCCCATATTCACCGCCGAGCTCCATTCCAAAAGCCATGCCCCGATTGGTCACATAGTGTAATTTAAAAATACCATCAATTAAATCAATTTCACCAAAATGGTTGGGGAGAACATCAAAGTGCATCCACAACTTAATTATTTGATCGATGACAATGAGAGTAAGGGCAAATACAAAATAAACAAGCGAATTTTTCATTTCTACAGTGTGCAGAAGAAATTATAATTTCCTTCTTTTCATTTCTTTTTTTACTAATAAATATTCTCGGCTACTTTGTCCGGAAATAGAGGTATTTTCTTCCGCTCTTCTGAACAAATAAGGCATTACAGCCTCCACAGGCCCGTAAGGTACATATTTTGCTACATTATAGCCAAGCTGAGCCAAAGTAAATGAAATATTGTCACTCATGCCAAGTAATTGCGCAAAATATATTCGTTTGTCTTGCGCTTCGATACCAAACTCTTCCATCAGGTCAACACAAAGTTGGCAACTTGCTTCATTGTGCGTGCCCAAACAAATACCAACCTGAGTTATATTTTCGATTGAAAACCGCACAGACTCATTGAAATCGTTGTCCGTGTTTTCTTTTGTTTGCTGCATAGGGTCTGGATAATTCATCGCAGCAGCCCGATTTCTTTCCTTCTCTAAATAAGCACCCCGTACAAGCTTTGCACCGACAGAGTAGCCCTTCTCTTTTCCGTTCTGAACCGCAATTTTATAATTTCCCAATGATGCTTTGCGGTACATTTGGTACGTATTATAAATTACCAATTGGTCATTTTGGTTATATTTGGCCATTTCTTGGTAGCACAAATGGTCAATTGTATCCTGAATCCAAGACTCCTCTGCATCAAAAAACAGACGTACGTTTTTTTGTGCAGCCAAAGCACAAAGTGTTTCAATGCGTTGAATGCCACGTTCAAATGCTTGTTTTTCATTAGACGACAAAGCAGCATTATTTTGAACTTTTTCAAGAAGTGGCGTAGAAATTAAGCCCGTAACTTTGAAAACAGCGAAAGGTATTTTTTCAGGTTGTTGTGCAGCTCTATGCACAGTTGATAAAAGTTCTTGCAAGGTTGCGTCAAATACAAATTCATCATCCTCCCCTTCAACCGAATAATCGAGGATAGTCCCTACCCCAGCGCTTGCCAAAGAATCTATGGCATTTTGGCAGTCTTCAATCGTTTCTCCCCCGCAAAACTGACTAAATATAGTATTTTTTATCAGTTTTTTTACAGGAAGCCCTTTTTCTAGTGCAAACTTTATAAAAAAAGTCCCTACCTTTACCAAGCTATTTTGATTCATTAAGGCAAAGATTGCGTATGTTTTTCTTAGCCTTTGCGTTGACAGTCGGGCGAATGCAATCGAGGTATCATCAAAATTTATAACAGTACGGTGCTTAGGATAATCCATTTGGGTAGATTAATGTGAATGATTGAAAGAAAAAATTGCACTTTTTTGAGAACAATTTAAAATAAATGTGCAAATATACCACTTAACGCTATAATTTACTATCTTGTTTTGCTAATTTACTTTTTTAACCATACATCCGTCAGGGTACGTTTTAACCAATTATTTTTTAATGAAAGCGAATTTAGATGTACAACCACTCAGCAGTTGGATTAATACGAATAACAAACCGTTAATCATTGCAGGTCCATGTAGTGCCGAAACCGAAGAACAAGTACTTGAAACAGCCCGTGGCATTGCCAAAGAAGGATATGCACATGTACTAAGAGCAGGAGTTTGGAAACCAAGAACACGCCCAGGTAGCTTTGAAGGCAAAGGCGAAGAAGCACTTCCTTGGTTACAACAAGCCAAAAAAGAAACTGGTCTACCTATTGCAATTGAAGTTGCAACTCCGCAACACGTTGAGCTTGCTATGAAGTATGACGTAGATATCCTCTGGATTGGTGCGCGTACTACTGTAAATCCCTTCAATGTGCAAGATTTGGCGGATGCAATGAAAGGACTAGATGTCCCTGTGCTTATCAAAAACCCTGTTAACCCTGACTTAGCACTTTGGTTGGGTGCTTTTGAACGTATAGCAGGTGCTGGAATAACCAAATTAGGTGCTATCCACAGAGGTTTTTCTAATGCACAAGAAACCAAATACAGAAACTCTCCTATGTGGCAAATTGCGGTAGAATTCAAAACGCATTTCCCACAAATACCTATGATTGGTGACCCTAGCCATATGGCAGGAAAAAGAGCTTACCTTTCTGAATTAACGCAGCGCGCAATGGACTTGAGCTATGACGGCTTAATCATCGAGTCACACAGAAACCCGGATGAAGCTTGGTCGGATGCCTCACAACAAGTTACGCCTTCTGCTTTAAAAGAACTTCTCGACGGCATTGAGTTCCGTAATGCAACCTACGGTAGTGATTTCCAAAGCGAATTAGACCGCCTTCGTCAACGTTTAGACAACTTAGACCGCGAACTATTGGAGGTTTTGGCATCTAGAATGTCTGTTGTGGAACAATTGGGAGAATACAAAAGAGATAACAATGTAGCTGTCTTACAACTTGACCGCTGGAAGCAAGTACACACCAGCCGTGCGGATTGGGGTAAAAGCTTAAATCTATATCCAGAAACCATTGAAGAGTTATTCAAATTAATTCACATGGAATCCATCAGAAAGCAAACAGAAGTAATGAATCAAGCTTCTACGCAATCTTGATTTCTCGTTACATAAAAAATCCCCATCTTGAGAAAAGGTGGGGATTTTTTTTAATTAAAAGATTAAATCAAGGTACTATTTAATGAATACAAATATCTCGCACCGATGGGGCTAGATATTCAATTTTGTCCAGAATTTCCAGCTTAGAACAAATCAAAGAAGCGATGAATAGAGGCAATAATTC
The DNA here is from genome assembly GCA_046292055.1 of Spirosomataceae bacterium. GTDB lineage: Bacteria > Bacteroidota > Bacteroidia > Cytophagales > Spirosomataceae > CAYNRA01. The sequence goes on from JBKBRQ010000013.1 coordinate 8,089, forward strand.
CTTTTAACGGGCGAGTAACCTTTTTTTTCCAATCTGGTAGTTCAACCTCGTACTTTCCTAGATTTGGTTTTATTTTTTCAAATTCCCTTCGAATCTTCTTTGGTAAAATTGGTTCTAACCCAGCTGGGTAATCAGCAATTGAGGCAAATGTATAACTAACTAAAGGATATGCATTTACTACTTTAATATCCCATTCGACCTTCCTTTCTACTTGATTTTCTTTACAAATCCCAACCCCAGGATGTCTATAAATTACAAAATGAGGAAAAATAGAAGGTGCAATTTCTAAAAAATATCTATCGGCATTATAGCCTTTACATACATCAATTATACCTTTTTCCTCTACTTCTTTTTCCCACCAATCTAAAAAAACGGATACTGTTTCTGTTTGTTGAATCAAAATAAACTGATTGGAATAGATACCTCGGTTGAGTGTATTTTCTTGTGCTTTGTGTCCTTCAGCATACATGAGCTCAGGAACTAACAAAACATCATTACTACCAATTCCGATAAAGATATCTGTTAAATTTGAAAATATAACGGATTGATTATCTGCATATAAAACCAAATCATACGTCTGTAAGAGCTTTTTAAATACAGCAGGTTTGCTGTTTTCTTTCCACTCTTTTTGCGTGAAGCGCGCAGCTTTATTTGTTAAATCAATACCCCCATAAATTTCTTGAATATACCGAATTTCATAGGGAAAGTTCTGTTCTTCTATTTGCTTCTCTGCACCTTCTTGCGGTGAATCAACAAGCCAAATTTGGGCATCCACCTCAGGATTATGCTTTTTTGTGTAATGCATGAGCATCACTGCAGAGGGTATTTGGTGGTAGTACGCGAGTGTGAATACAACTTTTTTATCTGACGTTCGTGCCATGCTCGACTGTTTTAATTAGAATTTCCTCTACTCGTGAGATTGCAGCCTCCACCGTCCAATTTTGCTGGATTTCTTTGACAGACTGCTCTCCCATTTCTTGACGAAGTATCTTATCTCTTACTAATAATTCTATTTTTTGTGCCATTTCCTTCTCGGAAAGACAAAGAAAACCATTCCAACCCTCTTTGATGGTCTCTCTAACCCCACCTTGGCGAAGTGCGACTACTGGCGTACCGCAAGCATTTGCTTCCAAAGGTGCTAATCCGAAAGGTTCTAAAATCGATGTATAGACCATAGCTGATGCTCCTTGAAGCAATGTCCGGAGCTTTTCATCGGGTATCATTTCTTTTATTACAAACTCGACATCCAGTTTCTGTGCTTGCTCTTTGAGGTCATTTACCAACTTTATTTCTTTCATATTAGATACCCAAACCAAACTAGGCCTATACTTCTTTTCTATCAAGGCAACAGCTTGAATAGCAAACGAAGCATTTTTGTGAAACACCAAGTTCCCAACGCCAATGACGTATGACTTTTCTTGATGTTGACTAGAAATAGCAGGATAAAAAAGTTTCGTATCAATACCCAAATAGCAGACTTTACCCATCCGATTGTAAACACGTTGCGCACTTTCTTGCGAAAAGACGGAATTAAGTAATAATTCGTTTACAGCCTCTATTGCCTTTCTTTCCTCCCGAACTTGGACACGCGCTTTCCGAACTTGATACAAATCAAACCAAAAGGACTTCCAATAACTTCGCCTCAACCATTTAATCCCCTGAAAATCAGGCGCTTGCCAAAGTAAGTAAGGTTGCGCTTCGTAAAAAGGCCGAAACGGTTCACCCAAGTATAAAACAGAGGGTTTCTTTAAATAAGAGGCAATCAAAGGTGCAGCGTAATAAAAGCAGCTATTCAAAAAAACGACGTCAAAATTACCTGCATTTATTTCTTTTGCACACTGCAACGCGTGCGCCTTCATCGCTTTTAGGTTGGGGTCCTCCAAGAAAAAAATAGAGTCTATTTGATTACCAAATGAAAGTACATCTTTTCTATCGAGTGCAACAGTGTGACAAACCACAGACGGAGGAAATGTCAAAAAACCACTTGCAGTAGGATTTGCTGCCCAGATTTCAATGGAATGCCCTCTAGAAAGTAGGCCATCAATATGCATTTGCATCGCACGCGCACCACCTCCCGAAGGTAAATTATGCCAAACAGCTATCCTCATATATTTTCTACTTTTTCAATAATCCATTCAAATGGGCGAATAAACCATTGGCGCACACGTAAAAACCGTTTGGGCTTACTTGGTTGTATATAATCACACGGAAATTCCTGCCAATACGCTTGGTTGTGTTCGATTAACTTATTGCCGTAATACGTGAATAATTCACGAATATCTGCTCTATCTTCAAACTGTATTCTATCTTGGTATTTCGATACAATATCCGGCTTAAAAGGGTTGTATCCACTAAAGTGGAAGAAATGAACAGGATACGTGTCATTGATAACCCATTGATTCTCCCTAAAACTACAAAAACGTTCATGTAAATTCCAGTAAGCTACATTATACCCAGGGTCACGGTCAATGCATACTTGCTCAAAAAAAATAGGAACAAAGTCAATCCAATGTTGATCTGTAAAAAGACCCCGACAAAGGTCATTTTTTGCTCCAAATATCAGTTTATCCATCCACCAACGAATAAATCGGAGACCTTCTTTCGATCGACTTACTCCGATAAACCCCAAGTTATATACCCCAGATTTAACCAAGTCTGCTTCACTTTGCCATTTATTATCATAATATGGACTCAAAATATGCGGCGTAACAACAATCGCATGAGATGCAAGCTGACTGTATAGTTCGGTCAAAGAATCAAAAACGATGATATCAGGATCCAAGTAAATGACTGATGTTGCTTGAGGAAATTTATGAAAAAGGTGATTGAAATAATAAGGTTTTACGGCTGTGTTTAGCTCCGTAATGTCATATCTATCACACATGCCTTTAAAGTTCTGAATCCCGATTTTGCTTACTTCAATGATTTCAAAGGGAGGTATCATATCCTCCTGAATCGATTTTGTGTGAATGAAATCAACTAATCCGATGACAAAAGTAACATCTGGGCAGTTCTTTAGAATGGATTCGCCTAGTGTATGTGCTTGTGCAAAATAATTGACAGAACAAAGGGTAAATATTACTTTCATGATTGTGTCATTTCTAACATTAATTGTTCAATTTTTTGCATAGATGTCTCAAATGTGTACAATTTACGTACTTTCTCATTTGCTTTTTGTGCAAATGTCTGCGCACGTTTTGGATTGTGGTATACTTGCACAATTTCTTGGTACATCGCCAGCGTATCGCCATACGGGACAGTGACTCCTGCGTCTTTTTCAACAAACTCAGTACAACCACCCGTCTTTTCAAAGCCAATAATCGGCTTTAAAGCCAACGCTGCCTCTAGCATAACAAGCGGAAATGGATCTTCTCTAGAAGGAAGTAAAAATACATCCATAGCAGAAATAAGTTCAATCGCATTGGGAATCGGAGGAATAAAAAGGCAAACCTCTTCTAGTCCTAACCTTTTTACATCATAAGTCACTTGTTCCCACAAAATACCATCCTGTGGCATTCCAACCCAAACAAATAAAAGGGGTAGATTAGAACTTTCTTTTACATGTTGAGCAGCAACTTGCAAGAACAAATCAATACCCTTTCTCCATTCCGCATTTCCACAACTTACTATACAAAAAGCGGTGCTCGGAATTCGGTATGTATCTCGAACCTCTTCTCGATTTGTATTGTCAATTCGCTTCAAAACAGATTCATTATCTACAAAAGAATGAATCGTAACAAGTTTTTCTGGCGGGATTTGGTTTGTCAGGAGTAAATTTTCATTTACAGCATTCGAACACGCAATAATTCGATTTGCCCGTTCGAACAACTTCATTCTACTTTCTAAGGTAGAATACATAGAAATAGAAAAGTATAATTCATGAATATGGGCAACAAGTGGTGCATTATTCCACGTAGTTAGCCAAGGGACAACAGTACTTGCAGCAATAGTATTGACATACACCCAGTCAAAAATGTTGGTTGCTAAAACGTCTTGTGGGCGTTCTTTTCGGTTTCGAAATTTTCGAAAAACTGTATTTCTTTTTTCTTTATCTTGCCAAATGTAGGTAGAAGCATATGCAGAAAACGCATCAATTAAGACCCCATCACCTAGGAAAAGAACATGACAATCGTGTCCTTTTTCATGGAAATAGCGAACAACTTGGAGAAGAAACAGCTGTGCACCGGCTCGATTCCCATCGTGGCTAACAAACAAGATTTTAGTTGCTTTCAAAGTACTGATTTCGTTCATATCTTGGTTAGTTCGTCAGAGAAAATGCTTGTCCATTCATTCTTACGGGCAGAAACATCAAAATAAGACGCTCTTTCTCTTGCCACTTGAGGCGAAAAAGGAAGTATATTTTGTTCTACTCGAACCATCTCATTCGCAAGATGTTGTGGGCTGAAACTATCAATTACCTGCCCCATACCTGGCAAAATAAATTCTTTAGCACCGCCAGAAGCAAATGAGACAATGGGCTTTTCTAGATACGCAGCCTCTAACATAACCAAAGGAAAAGGGTCTTCGCGCGAAAGTAGAACAAAACCATCGGCTGCATTCAAATAATCATAGTAACTATCGCTTAATTCTCCAGACATGATGAAGTTCCTATTTTCTTGTCTTACACGATTCAATACATACGTACGAAGCCCAGTAGGCAAAGAAGCACCAACCCAAAGTAGATAATGGTTTTCGGGTAAACTTGCTAACAAGTCAGGTACCATATCAAAACCTTTTCGCAAATTTGTAGACCCAGACATTACCCATAAAAAGGAATGTGAAGGAATGTGAAGCTTTTCTCGAATCGCAGCAGGACTTTCGTTTACCTTGATGAGTGAAATATCTATATTGGCATGTACGAGAAGCGTATTTGTAAAACCCATTGACTGAATTCTGTCTTCCACCATTTGTGAGCAACAAACAATTTTAGACGCATGGAGAAGTAACTCCTCAAAACCATCCGCGGGGATATCATCATACATACCGATTAATTCATGGACATGCACAATGTATGGAATCCCCAATTGACGTGCTAGGGGTGCAAAAGCGTACATCGTTATGGTATTGAAATACCAAATATCTGCCTGAAACTGTTTTTGTACAGATTTTAGAAAGCTAATTTCAGGTAATTCTTTTTTTAGTTTAAAATAAATTCCATTATAAATAGAATCAATGAATACACCTTTTCGATTTAATTTATAGGTTTCGTACACCTCTTTTTCAAATATTTCGCCCTTACCCCTTGTATAAACTGCGGGAATAATCGTGTCAGTAAGTTGAGAAATAAGATACTTTAACATCATTTCCGAACCTGTTCGACCGCCGGTAGGTGTAAAAAAGAGTACTCGTTTCATTTAATTTTCAATTTTATAGAAAGTGGGTCTTAACCATAGAATTCGATTGAAATACGAAGAGAAAAGAAGCACCGTGGATAAAAACTTTTTCTGATTATCTAAGTTAGAAGCCATTGGTTTGCCCTTGATACAGTTTATACCTACTTTGAAAAAATAAAAAACACCTGCGATGAACCAATAATGCGCCATTAAAGCAACAAAATAAGTAACCCCATAATATTTACGAACCCAAACCAAGTTAGAAAGTTGAATTTGTGGATCAAAGCGGTTCACATACGAGCGCTGGTCGGCCATCTCGAACCGTTCTGGCTTACTACCCCATTCTTCGTGAACGATTTGACAATTCTTATAGACCAATAATTTTCCTTTTTGGGCTAATCGACAACTCCATTCGACATCCTCACCGTAGAGAAAAAACTCTTCATCAAAACCGCCAACTGACTCAACTACCTCTTTTTTAACCATTAGAAAAGCGGCAGCAATGTAGTCAACTTGCTGATTATCAGTATATTTTTTTTGTGGTATTAATTTCTCTAGAATAAATTGAAAAGAAGTAGGAACTATCCAAAAAGTACGTTGGAATGTAAATGTATGATAAAAAGGGCGTGGTGTTAAATCGGGGAATAATTGGTATGCACCTGCAGCCGCTACGTCATTGTCGGCCATTAACTGTTTGTAACAAACTTGTACAGAATCGTCAATTAAGTAGGTATCGGAGTTTAGCAATAAAATTGTTTTTCCAGCGGCCTCACGCATTCCTAGGTTGTTAGCTCTTCCAAAACCTGCGTTATAACCCGTTTCTAACCACTTTACAAGAGGAAATCTAGATAAAATAGCATGTTTATCATCCCCTTTTGCCACATTATTGACAACAATTATTTCGTAGCTGACATCCCGTACATATGCACTTATAGACTCCACACAACGAATAATGAGTTCAGGAGTTTTATAGTTTACAATTATAATAGATATATCTAACTGATTCTCAATCATTAAGCAAGCGTTTGGTTAATAATCTGAGCTACTTTTTCTACTACCTCCATTTCCATATGTGCATAAAGTGGAAGTGATAAAACCCGAAGAGAAAGCGACTCGGAGACTGGACAACTTTGCGTTGTATTAAGATAACTTAGTTGATTGAGCGAAGGGTAAAAATACCTTCTAGGCAAAATATCTTCTATCTTCAATGCCTCCATCGCCGCCAAGAGTAACTCCTCTGAAGGAAAGATAACGGGATAATAAGCATAATTGTAAACCAATGCAGCTGTATCATGCGTAGGTTTTGTGAGCTTATCCCAAGGTAATAAATCATCGTATCGCTCACACGCTTTTTTTCTAGACTCAATGATAGCGGGTAAATGGGGAAGATTGGTCAACCCCATTACAGCATGAAATTCAGAGTTTTTCCCGTTAATACCGATGGAATAATAATCATCGTTAACGTGGCCAAAACTGCGAAGCAACTTAATTTTCTCATACAATTCTTTATCTTGAAACGCGATACATCCGCCTTCAACAGTATGAAAAACCTTTGTTGCATGAAAACTACATGTAGCAATATCTCCAAATGACAGAACGGACTTCCCATCAAGTTGCACACCAAATGCATGGGCACCATCGTAGATGACCTTCAAATTGTATTTTTGAGCAATTTCTTGGATTTTTGCCACATCACACGGTCTTCCGTACACATGTGTAGCGAGAATAGCTGTAGTTTTATCCGTGATTTTAGATTCAATTTTAGTCGCGTCAATATTCATATCAGCTTCCTGAATATCCACAAAAACAGGAGTACAATTCTCCCAAAGAAGCGATGTAGTTGTTGCGCAATAAGAAAAGGGGGTTGTAATTACCTCTCCTGTGATATCAAGTGCTTTGATTGCTAACTGCAACGCAATCGTACCATTTCCAACATATAAAACATGAGGAATGTCCAAATAGGACTCAAGTGTTTCCTCTAATTTTCTAACAAAGGGACCATTATTTGTGAGCCAATTATTTTCCCAAATTTGAGATAAGTATGCTTGATATTCTTCAATTGGCGGAAGAAAAGTTTTTGTTACGTTTATTTTCACTTCATCTATTCAATTTTTAGGATAACTGTGCCAATACCTCTTTCACAATAGTATAAATAGAAACGAATACGATGGACAAGACCAATCCTATGAACCCTCCAACAGGCATATTTGACCCAATGAAACTCTGCACTTTCACCAATGGTAAACGGATAGGCTCAACAATAGTAAAAATAGGCGTTTGATTGATGAGCGTTGTTCGAATATTATCTACGGTTGCAAGTTGTGCCAAATACTGCTGTGAATAGAAGCTATTACTTCTTCTTGTTTGCTCCTGCACCATAGACCCAGAAGGATCTACTATATTCTGATTTTGCACCGTTATTTGAGCAAGACGTCTGTCTGTTGAGAACATCTGTACTTGAAGTTTTTCTAATCTGGTTTCCTGCATGACGAGCATTTCGCGTGTTTTTTTGGTCTTCATTTCCTTATAAAACTCCTCAAAAGTTTCTAAAAGAACTTCTGCCCAACGCTTTGCTAGTAACTCGTTTGTTCCCGTTACTACAACCTCTGTCAATGTCGTACCAGTAACCGAAGCTACAGTTGTTTGCTTTTTCAGTTTTTTGTAGATATCCTCCAAAACAACATTCTCTTTGGGCGTTAACTCTTCAGGTCTTTTTTTGACGAACCGAAAATCTATCTTTTCTTGATCAGGTGCTTGGAAAAGTCCACCAGCCCACTCAACGCGGTTAATATCACTACTGTCTTTATAATAGTTAGCAAAAGTCATTTTTTTTCCGTCTATCTCAACTTCTTTCAGCAAAGCACGTTCGAAGACAATTCGGGATGTTAATAACTCCATAAAGTTAGATCCTGAAAACAAATCGCCTGATTGTTGAACAGACCCACCTAGTCCAAAAGCAGACGTTAAACCAGCTAATTGCCCCATACTTGAACCCGACGACCCAAGCTCAAGGTTAAAGACCATTTTTGCGCCATACAAAGTTTCCTTTTTCTTGACGATATCGTACACGATTGTAGATATTGCCCCCAAAAGGAGGCCCAAAGTTAAGATTCTCCAGTACGTCCATAGATTTCGTACAGATTTCACTACTCTAACTAAAAAATCTTTGGTAGAAATATATTCCTCTTGAATAATCGGTGTGTTCATTTCTTTAATCTAATTTCTTTTAAGGAGTTGCAGGTACTAGAGAACGTGTAAGTACAATGAGCGTCACAACAGTTGTTAATGTTCCACTTAGTGTTGCCACTAAATTTTGAAATTGTGAAATCTGTTGTTGCGTATTTACTACTTTTTGCGGAATAATAATTTCTGAACCTGGCTCAATACGTGGGTAAATATTTACCCCCATAAACCTTCTTGTTCGATCTACAGAACCATTCGCATATAAAACGTATGAACGACCGCGCAAAGAACGCTTTGTAAAACCACCTGCTCGAGAAATATAGGCTCTTAATTTTGTACCACTGTATTTAATAGAGGTTGGATACAATACTTCACCTTGTACACGAACGGTTTCGAGTCGTTTAGGAATTCGAATGATATCACCTTCTTGCAGAACCATGTCATTTGAAGAGCCTGGGTTAGCAAGAATTCGCTTCAAATCAATACCAATTGCTTCCTCTTTTTCATTTGAGATATCTTCTATGTCTACTCCAACATTTGACTTACCTGAAAGGGAAATATCAGAGATGGTTTTTCTTCGCATTTCTAACTCTGATTCACTTAGCTTCACTTTTCTCAAAAGTGTTGCTCCTTCCAGATATGCCAAAGGGGTCATACCTCCAGCACGTAAAATCAAATCAGAAATCTTTTCATCTTTCTTCAAAATGGCGTACGGAGCAGGATACAGTACTTCACCTTCTATACTCACAAACAATTGCTTGCTGTAATTTGGAGAAGTTCGGATAAAAATTTCATCAAAAGGTAAAAGCCTAAATTTCAACCCATTATCTTCTACTGTTAGATTGGGGCTGACATCAAAGTAAAAAATATCTGAAATTTGTGCCTCCAATTTTGTTGGGTCTACATTTCTTTTTCTTCTTACGAGTTCAATACGAGATAAAGAAGCCGCTTCTGTCAAGCCTCCTACCCGAACAATCACGTCTTCTATTGTTAAATCTTTAACATACGGAAGCTCAACCCCTATTTCCGCATCTGGATTATTGATTGCTCCTTGAATACGAACGTACGTTTGCTCTGTCAAATCAAAAACAGATGGTACAATGATTTCATCTAATCTCCGTAATGGAATATCCGCAATTTTTCCAGTTTGGATATCTTTCAAATTAACGGAAATATTTGTCAACCGTAAATCGTCGAGCGTTCTAACGATGGAGATACGCCCGATGAAAGCATCTTCTTTCAGCCCTTCAGCCGAATTAATCACAGATAACAAAGTGGGTGACTCATCCAATGAATAATCTCCTGGTCTGAAGACAGCACCCGTTACCTTCACCAGATTTTCGTATCTGTCAATGATTTTCTCTACAACCAAAGAATCGCCATTTTGCATCATAAAACGACCAAACTCATTAGTTGGAACTGTATTAATCTTGTACTCTCGTGGTGTTACTCGATAGACTTTTACTTGATGTGTGTAGGCGTATTGGTGAAACCCACCAGCGTATTCAATGAGTTTATTTAACGATTCGTTTGGAAGAAGTTCAAAAAGTCCTGTACGTTTCGTAAAGCCTTCTGCAGCAATTCGAGAAACATATGGATTCACTTGAATAACATCTTGGTCTTGTAAGATAAAATCAGAATTGGCGTACCCTTTCATCATGAATTCATACAAATCCAATGTATTAATTACTCTTCCTGCACGAACCAGCTGAATATTTCGATAAGACCCTATTTCGTTTGGACCACCTGCAGTATATAACGCATTTAGCATGGAGGTCAATGAAGTAACAGTGTACGTGCCTGGTGCAACTACTTCACCTAAAATAGTAACTTTTATGGCCCGAACATTATTTAGAGAAATCGCGATGAGCGTTGAGCCACTCATGCCGTCACTTAGTCCGGCAAAAAAACGACTTAATTTTGAAGCAATTTTTTGTTTAGCTACCTCAATTGTTTGCCCAGCAACGTAGATGAGGCCAGCTTTGGGAATAGATATATAACCATCGGGGGAAACAGCAACATCGTAACTTGCCTGAGAAAAACCATAGAGATCAACGGAGAGTTTATCTCCTGAACCTAATATGTAATTTTTAGGTGTCGGAATGCTCGTCAATAAGTTATTTTCAAAACGATTATCATTAAAAATTGAGTATCCAATGATACGTTTTCGCAAATTACTTTTAGCTTTATCGGCAGCAAGTTCTGCCTCTTTTACGGCTTTTAAAGAATCTTCTAAAGCAATTGCTTTCAAATCACTTTGTGTAAGTTCTACCGAGCGTGTTCCTACTTGATTGGCATCAAAAGTTCTAGGGACTCCCGTACTTGTTGTTCCGTTTGTTTGTTGTATGGGTAAATTTTGAGCTGGAAATCCTTGACCTGGTAGAAGTGGGAAGTTGGTAGGGACTTGACTCATGGCCGTGAGCGAGAAACACAAAAAGCTCACAACTAGGCCAATACGTTTACTAGTTGGTATCATACGTGTAGAGAATATCTTCATTTTAAGTAGTATCACAAAAAAATCTAGGGGATTCTTTGAGAAAGATTACTTGTTCAACATGCAAATTAACACAAGTTTTTCATCAAATGGTCGTATCTGAGCCTTTTTTTAACAGTTTCATTTCCTAAATTTTATTCCCTTTGACTCATAGAATCTTCAAGATATGGCATGTTCTCAACTCAAACGAACAACTGAATCTTTTCAAGTAATGCGTATCGAGTGGAGACATTTTTCTATTTTTGTCAAATTTGTCTATAAATTCGCACTTATTCTCATTTTTCATTTACGTTTTAATACAGATTCATGGCAACAGAAAACAATTCAACTTACAACGAAGACAGTATTAAATCACTCGATTGGAAAGAACATATCCGACTGAGACCCGGAATGTACATCGGAAAGTTAGGAGATGGATCTACTCCAGATGATGGAATTTACGTTTTACTCAAAGAGGTTTTAGATAATTGTATCGATGAATATGCCATGGGTTTTGGAAAATCCATTGAAATCAAAATGGAAGATGGGAGCGTAGAAGTACGTGACTATGGGCGTGGTATTCCACTTGGAAAAGTAGTCGACGTAGTGTCCAAAATTAATACAGGTGCCAAATACGATAGCCAAGCTTTTCAAAAGTCAGTTGGTTTAAATGGAGTAGGTACCAAAGCCGTCAACGCACTTTCGAGCTCGTTCAGAGTCCAAGCATTTAGAGAAGGTCAAACTGCTTGGGCTACCTTCAGCCAAGGGAATCTCAAAAAAAAGTCACCTCTTGAACCTACTACTGAAAAAAATGGCACGCTGGTTACGTTTCAGCCAGACAATACAATCTTTAAGAATTACCACTACATTCCACAATTCGTGGAAAGTATGCTCTGGAACTATTGTTTCTTAAATGCAGGACTTACCCTTCTATTTAATAAGCAAAAATATATTTCCCAAAATGGCTTATTGGACTTGCTTCGCCGAAAAACAGACGAAAGCACACTCCGGTATCCGATTATTCATCTGAAAGGAGACGATATTGAAATGGCTCTCTCACACGGAAACCAGTACGGTGAAGAGTACTATTCGTTTGTCAATGGGCAAAATACCACACAAGGAGGAACACATTTATCTGCCTTCAAGGAAGCTATCGTTAAAACAGTTCGGGAACACTTTGGGAAAGATTATGCACCAGAAGATATTCGCCAAGCTATTATTGGTGCAATTTCTATACGTGTACAAGAACCTGTTTTTGAGTCACAAACAAAAACTAAGCTCGGTTCCGTTACCATATCCCCCAATCCTGACTCTACGACTATTCGTACGTTTGTAAATGAATTTATCAAACAAAAATTGGACGATTACCTCCACATGAACCCTACCGTAAAGGAGGCTATCAAGAAAAGAGTGGAACAGTCTGAACGTGAGCGAAAGGAGCTTTCAGGTATTAAAAAGTTAGCAAATGAAAGAGCTAAAAAGGCAAATCTTCATAATAAAAAACTTCGTGACTGCCGCTTTCATTTGACAGATGAAAAATTTGAACATCGCTTAAATACTACATTGTTTATTACCGAAGGTGACTCAGCAAGTGGTTCCATTACCAAAGCGCGTAACCCAGAGACACAAGCCGTTTTTAGTCTTCGCGGAAAACCACTCAACTGCCACGGATTATCTAAAAAAATCGTCTACGAAAACGAAGAATTCAACTTGCTTCAACATGCACTCGATATTGAAGCAGGCATGGAAGGACTACGATACAACCAAATTGTCATTGCAACCGATGCAGACGTTGATGGCTCACATATTCGACTATTGTTATTGACTTTCTTCCTCCAATTTTTCCCTGATTTGGTTCGCGCGGGGCATTTATTTATTTTACAAACACCCCTTTTCCGAGTTAGAAATAAGAAAGAAACGATTTATTGTTACTCGGATGAAGAGCGCCAACTTGCTATCAGAAAACTAGGTAACAAACCAGAAATCACTAGATTTAAAGGACTTGGAGAAATTTCTCCAAATGAATTTGAAAACTTCATCGGATCTGAAATTCGTCTTGATCCTGTTATCCTTGAAAAAGAATCGTCTATTCCGAAGGTTCTCGGCTACTATATGGGCAAAAATACACCCGAAAGACAACGCTTTATCATTGATAACCTTCGATTCGAAGTAGACATCGTAGAGGAAATTCCTGAAATCTTGTAACATCTCTTTTTTAACTAAAAATCAATCATACCTGTGACCTTAGATGATATTCGTAAAAACATCGATGAAATTGATGAAAAACTCCTCCTCCTTTTGAATGAACGAATGAGGTGGGTACATAAAGTAGGTGAGATCAAACGGCTTACAAAGACGGTCATTTATCGCCCTGAAAGAGAAAAATTCATTCTTGACCGCATGAAATCTCTGAATGAAGGCCCCCTAACCGATGCCGCCATTGAGGCTATTTACCTCGAAATTTTCGCCGCCGCAAGAAATTACGAACTCCCCGAACGTGTCGCTTATCTCGGCCCAGAGGGTAGCTTTACGCATCAAGCTGCTGAAAGCCGATTCGGTGCAATGAGTGAATACATGACCTTGCCTACCATAAAATCCGTATTTGAAGCTGTGGAGACAGGTCGTGCCAAATTTGGTGTTATCCCCATCGAAAATAACCAAGAAGGCATTGTTTACGAAACCGTTGACTTGTTGCACGAAATGCAAGTCAATATTGTTGCAGAGTTAAAAATTCCTGTCCATTTTACACTCGCTACTGAGGCTGAAAGTCCGGATAAAATCAAGCGAATTTATTCAAAAGATATTGCTTTTAGACAATGTCGTGGTTTTTTGAATAAATATTTTGAACAACATGACGTAGAGGAAATCCAGGTAGAATCTACGTCCAAAGCAGCAAAACTCGCCGCTGAAGACCCTGAAAGTGCCGCTATCTGCTCTGAAATCGCTGGGAAATTATTCAGCCTTCCTATTCTCTTCAAAAACATTGAAGATAATAACCAAAACAGAACGCGCTTCTTTATTATTTCCCGTGACTTTGTTAATCAACCAAGTGGCAATGACAAAACAACGCTCATCGTTCGTTTGCCTGATACGGATAAACCCGGTGTCCTCGCCGAATTTTTGCAGGATTTCAAACAAGCAGGAATTAATTTAACCAAAATTGAAAGTAGACCATATAAAGGAGACGAAGCCTTCAATTTTTGGTTCTTTATTGAGTTTTTAGGCTATTTTGATGATGCGCATTTCAAGTCGGCCGTCGAGAAATACAAAACATATATTAAAGTTTTGGGAAGCTATGTACGAAATGCATAAAATTGGCCACATTTTCTATCACAAACAGATACAAAAAGTTTTGTATCTGTTTGCACATGTTTCAACTTTAATTCGTCCAAAACTGATGAAAAACTTACGCTTTCTCTGTCTCCTCTTATCTTCTTTTGTTGGAATTGCCCAAACAGCTCCGACACAAAAAATAACGATAAACTTAAAAGGTGCACCTAACGGGAAGTACGTTCAACTTGCGCACTATTATGGAAACAACCAGTATATAAAAGTAGATTCTTCACTCGTTACTGGAAATCAAATTATCTTTTCTTCTAATGAGCCTTACAAAGGTGGGGTATATCTTTTGGTGGTATCACCCGATCAATACTACGACTTTGTTATCAGTGGTAATGAACCTAATTTTTCTTTTTCAGCAGATACCACTGACTTCGTACAGACAGTTAAGTTTACTGATTCTAAAGAAAACGAAGTGCTTTTTTCGTATCGAAAATACATTATAAATAAGTCCAATGAAGCACGTGACTTGAGTAATCAAATAAGTAAAGAAACAGATACGTCAAAAAAGAAAATTCTGCAACAGAAATTAACCACATTACAAAAAGACGCAGCTCAAGAATTAGATAAAATCATTCAAACAAATGAAGCTCTCTTTTCAACAAAAGTAATCAAAGCCAACACAGACCCAAAAAATCCAGACGTACTACCTACCCTGCCCAATGGGCGACCGGATTCAACGTATCTGTTCAACTATTACAAAAATCACTTTTTCGATCATATTGATTTTTCCGACGAACGTTTTCTACGCACACCCGTATTACAAAGTCGGGTAGAAAGGTATTTCAAAGATTTGGTCTATCAGGTAAGTGACTCCGTCATCACAGACTGTGACCGAGTGCTCGCTTTAGCTCAAAAGAATCAAGATATTTATCGCTTCGTCTTGTGGCAATTGGCTAATAAATACGAAAATACAGAAATTGTCGGGCTCGACGGAGTATTCGTTCATCTCGCAGAAAATCATTACTTAAAAAAAGCAAGTTGGCTCGATGAGAAACAACGTACATCTTTTACTGAGAGAGTAAAAGTACTCAAACCATTGGTTACAGGAAAAGTCTTCCCGTCGCTCGTTTTACAAAATTCGCAAGGAAATAACGTAGACATCGCACAAGCAAAAGCAAAATATAAAGTAGTTCTATTCTATAGCCCAGATTGTGGACATTGCAAAGAGGCTGCACCTAAACTTATGCAATTTCATGATACATATGGGAAAGCCAATAATGTACTTATTTATAATATAAGTATTGATTATGAAGCAGATAAATGGAGAAAATTCATTTCAGAATACAAAACAGAACCACTTATCAACCTTTGGGATGCCAAACAAGCCTATATTTTCAGAGATAGATTTGATGTATATGCAACCCCAACTTCTTATATTTTGGATGATCAAAACCGAATCATCGCCAAACGCATACCTGTTGAAGAACTCGAACGATTCCTTCAGTTTTATGAAAGGAAAACAAAAAAGTAAAAATTAAAAGGGCAGTTACAGATTTGTAACTGCCCTTTTAATTAGGTTAAGCACACTAAGGTCAATTGACCAATTTTCGCCCTATAGAGCCAAAATACTTTAAAGCGTTTACCTTTTTTTCATGAAGAAAGAAGAATTAAATTAATTTCCAACCATCTCTAAATTTACGGCCAACAAACTGGTTTGCGGCTTCGAAATTGGTAATTTTCATATTATCACCATCCCAAAGTAAACGCTTTCTTCCTTCAAACTTCATCCGGCCGTTTTCACCTGGCGTTCCCAATCCATAGCTTCTGATTGCCAAATTCCCCATAAGGACTGTTTCCGTCAATGGCCCTGAATAATCAAATGAAGAGGTTAATGCTTTATGTTCTTTTGAATTAAACCCTGCCTTGATAGCTTTTGCCCACGAAACATGATGTCCATATTCCGGAAGTTGCTCGTTCGGATTGGAAGTTTTAAAATCTTTCGGCATTTCCAGTTTTGTTCCATTTTTCAGGTATAATTTTGGCGTTAATCCGTATGTTCCACACGTCATTATCCCCTTTGAACCAATCATCATTACCCCATTTGCACTACCTAATTCTCCAATATCTTCATTAGCCGGAATTAAATCAGGATGGAACGGACGAATCCCACCGTCATACCAAACCATAGTTATATCTGACTTATTTTTCTTGGTAGCCGGGAATTTCAATTGTACATGTGAAGACGGCGGGCAACCTTCTGGAATGTACTCTGGTATCCAATCTTTGGTAAAAACCTGCCCCACACTACATTCAACTTCTGTCGGATAACCTAATTCCAAAACCCGGAAAGGCGGGTCAATCAAATGGCAACCCATATCACCTAGTGCACCTGTTCCAAAGTTCCACCAACCTCTCCATTTGAACGGATGATACAGCGGGTGGTAGTCCACATAATCAGCAGGTCCGATGAATAAATCCCAATCTTTTTGACTCATAGATTCTGGTAAAACCGGCTTATCTGTTGGAACTGGAATTCCTTGCGGCCAAACGGGTCTGTTTGTCCAAACATGAACCGTATCCACTGTACCAATAAGACCTTGATTGAACCACTGCACCATTTGTTGTTGACCAGGATTTGAAGCTCCTTGGTTCCCCATTTGCGTCACTATTTTATACTTTCGCGCAGCTTCCGTCAACATGCGCGCTTCGTAAATATTGTGAGTTAACGGCTTTTGAACATACACATGAATACCGAGTTGCATGGCAGCCATCGCTGCAATACCATGCACGTGATCAGGGGCAGAAATTGTGACAGCATCGATTTCCCCTTTCATTTCATCAAACATGACCCGAAAATCTTTGTAAAACTTCGCAGTAGGCCACTTTTTGATAGCAGTAGCACACCGGTTAGTGTCCACATCACATAAGGCAACTACATTTTCAGCCCCATTATTAAAAGCATTGTTGATGTCTGACCACCCTTTGCCTCCAGCACCAATGGCAGCGATATTCAGTTTGTCACTCGGAGCAATAAAGCCCTTTCCAAGTACATGTCTTGGTACAATAAAAAAGCTTCCAGCTGCAAGAGCTCCTGTCTTTAGGAATTCTCTGCGCGAAGAAGCAGGTGTAGTTTTTTTGTCCATAATCGTGTAATAGGTTTGAATAAATTGAATACAATTTACTCAAATATTTTACGAATTGACCAAATAAAGGACAATTTCTTGTTTCCTTTTGATTTAAAGAAGATTACAAGCTACTAATTGACTTATTCTGACGACGAAGTAGTAACCTATTTTTTGTATTGGTAGCCCAACTTTTTAACTAAATGTGATTTTCAGCCGTCAATACAGTAAAGTAATTTATAAGGCGTTTAAATCAGTAACCGAGTGTGCGAATTACTTTACAACCGTAGTAGTTTTCACAGAACCATAAGCAGGACATGTTTGCTTTCTACATGAAGTAAAACCAACAGAAGCAACCAACAAAAGAAGAAAAATAACCTTTTTCATTTCGAATTTTATTTATCTGAACGATTACAAGTAAACAAAATTACAAAATAGATGTGGAAGTTTCTCCTCTCTCATTTATAATTTTGGACATTTCTTGCAATGTTTCCCTTTCTTTTTGTACGCCTTGCAACACTTCTTGAAAACACAGCAAGGGTTATCTCCCAATCCTTGTAGCCAAATAGGCAACTCATTCTTTATATCAACTAATTCCACTTGTTTCTCAAATGCATTTTCCATAAATGATGTAATTTTGAACAAATATAAAAACACTATTTAGAATAAGTCTAATTAAAAGACAAAAATGGAGAAAAAATCCAGATATATTTATATTCTTTCTTTGAGTTATGAAAATAGTAAGCTTTGGATACGAAAAAGTGAGCCTGTAAAAACGTATTTTTCTAATTTACGACTTCTTCATTCTGCATTAGAGGAAGCATTAAGAACAAATGGTTGGGAAAATCAACTAATTTCTTACAGTAGTATTTACCGTAGCTTACAAAATCGAGCTAAAT
>JBKBRQ010000139.1:0-7201 GCA_046292055.1 Spirosomataceae bacterium
GGGATAAGAACTAGGTCAGTTTTGAGGATTTGCCTTTTTCTTGCCTTGGTTTTTTCCTTTCAAGCTAAAGCTCAGGAAGTCCCTGTATTGGAGCGCAGGGTCACCATTTCGGCCCAAAATGAACGGATTGACCTGTTTTTAAAGCGGCTTTCTCTGCAACAAATTGCGCATATGCTTGCTTTTTCTCTTCTGCTTCTTCTGGCGTTAAATTAGAAAAAGCAAAGTTTAAATCGCGAATATCCACTACGCTGTAATCATATTCACTGTTCATAGTAAGGCATTCTGTCGGGCAAACCGTCGTGCATAGCCCACAGAAACAGCATTTGGCCATGTCAATGTCAAACTTGGCGGCATGTAAACGAACAGGAGAACCGTCGGAGGTGTATCGGATTAGTTCAGATGATTTTACTGCTTCAATTTCTATGCAGTTTACAGGACAAACTTTGGCACATTTATCACAAACGATACAGTCATCTATCTCACAATCAAGCTGATAGCGCCCGTGGTCGGGAACAGAAATCATCTCATGTGGGTACTGCAAGGTTACGTGCCCCTCTGTAAACGAAAAGTAATCTGGATTCTCTACGTTTATGGCTCCCCGTGACTTACGCGCAGCCCAAAGGTGTTTCCAGGTTAAAGAAAGTCCTTTTAAACTCGTTTTTATTCCTCTTGATATATTTCCAAAATAGGTCATGCCGCAAAGATAATTTTTAATCTTGAGAATGAAACCTACACGCTCTTTTTTCAATGCATGCGCATACGTAGGTGTTTATTCATACATAAGTACAACTCATCTCGACTTTCATTGGTTCTTATGCTCGTCAAAATTACTCTATAAATACAGTATAGTAATGGAATTATGCATTCAATTTTTAGGAATAACTCGATAATGTAGTTGAACGAGCCCTTTTTCAAAGGACTTGGCCGAGAGTAGCTCTAACTCTTCCTCCTTGTTTTCTGCATCAAAAAGACGCACACCGCTCCCTAAAAAGATAGGAATGACCGAAATAATCCATTCGTCAATCAACGTATTTCTGCGCAGATGTTGGACGATTTCGGCACCTCCATCACAGAATAGGCCACTTCCTTGTTCTTTTTTTAATTCTTGAACAAGTGAACAGATATCTCCCGAAAAATAAGGGGTATTTTCTTTTGCTAATTCGGTTTGACGTGTGAAAACGTATAATTTTTTATCTGAATGAGGCGCTTCGTTTGTCATAGAATATACCCAATCGTATGTTTTACGACCCATGATAACCGTATCGATACGTTCATAAAACGAAGAATACCCATAATCTTCGCCTTCTTTTTCTACGCGTGCTAAAAAGGACAAATCATCTCCTAGTTTTGCGATGAAACCGTCTAAACTCATGGCAATATATACGGTTAATTTTCTGGTATTCTCCTGCATAAATAGTTGTTTTTTGTGGGAATAAATCACAAATTAAACAGATTCATGCAGACAAATCAAAGTAAGTTTTCTTTAGCAAATGTGGTTAATTCGATGATATTTGATACACCTAACTTCATGTAGATATTCTTTCGATGCGTTTTTACTGTATAATAACTTAGAAACAATTTATCTGAAATTTGCTGATTATCAAGCCCTTGTGCTAAGTAATGGATGATTTCTAGTTCACGCGTAGTTAAATTATAATTGTTTTTGAGGAAACGTAATTCTGTATCTTCTTTCTCGTGCTCATCCCAATTCCAGGCTTTCCCAATTCGTAGGTCGTCGAGTGTTTGAAGTAATATTTTTGTGCTTGTGTCTTTATGCAAAAAAGCATCAAATCCATATTCTTTTGCTTGCTGCTTGAAAGAAGGATGGTGGTGCATGGTTAGCACAACTATTTTTGTTAAAGGGTAACTTTTTTTTAATTTTTTCCCGATTTCAAGCCCATTGTCTCCACCAAGATTGATGTCAATCAAGATAATATCGGGGCCAATTTTACGAACATTTGCTTGAATTTGAGACGATTCAGAGACAGTATAAATCTCTGATATGAAGGAAATGTCCTTCAAAATAGCTACTAACCCCTCAATAAATAATTTATGATCGTCAATAATTAATAATTTCATCTTTTTACATTTTTAAGTTCGACAATCAGTTGAGTACCTGTAGGAGAAGATTCTATCGCGAGTCTTCCCCCAATGTATTTAACCCGTTGTTCCATATTTTTCAAACCGGCTCCGCTTCCATCATGGGCCTTCCACTTCCCGTTATCGGAAATAATGATATTCAGTTCTTCCTCAAAAAAAGTGAGTTGTATTTCTACCAAATTTGCGTTGGCATGTTTTTGAATATTCTGAATGGCTTCTGTTATAATGCGATACAAATTGAGTTCTACGTGATGCGGCAAAACCCAGATTTCCCCGAGGTGATAGAAATTAATTTGTAAGTTGGGGCCACTGACAGTTTTACAGAGATAAGATAAGGAAGGAACTAAACCGACTTGCGAAAGCTCTGGAGGGGCAAGATTATGTGAAATACGGCGCAATGATTTTGCCGTTTCTGAGATGATTTCATAGGTTTTTTTTAGCTCCTCACTTAATTCGGGAGAGTCAACTTGTTTGTCTAGTAAATATTCGATTTTACGTTTAATCGTAGAGATATTTCCACCTAGCTCATCGTGGAGATTCATGGAAATCCCCGACCTTTCTACTTCTAATACGTCCACAATTTGTTTGGTGAAGTCTTTTTCTTTTTGTCGAAAATAATTTCGAAGCATCAAGGTAAGTGCAATGAACATCAAGAGGTTTTCAAGGAGGAAGGAACCAGCAATAATAAAAGTGAAATTTTGGCTTTTTGAGATGAAGGATAAATTGGAAAGACTCCAAAATATGCTCAAAAAGAGAATAGGTAGTTGGGCAATTACGTATAACTTTGTTTCTGAAATATGATTTCGAAATCCGTAAATAATACAACCAAATATAAAAACGAATAAGAAAAAGCTAAGAAAATTAAGGTATTGATGAAACCAGTCTTGCGCCATGAATAAACTTCCAAACAACAATATGCACAAAAAAGTAAAGAATAAAATACTTCCATATAGGAAATACAGAAATTGTATCCAACTTCTTTTTCCTTGATTTAATCGGAAGAAATAGAACGTAAAGGTGGCATAAAAAAAGTAGGTAATCAGTTGATAATAAGAAGATGCAAATTCATTGATACATACAAAGGGGAGAACATCACCCAGAAAATAATAGGGAATTTCGACTGCCGTCAAAAAGAATAATATAAAGGCAATTTGATAGAAGGAGTAAAATAAAAATACAAGATTCCAAGATAAAAAATAAAAACTCAAAGTAAAGACGAACCCCAAAAAGAAAAAACCTATGAGTATTCCTAATTGAATCATTTGATACTTATTGAAAATTCCTTCAAAGTAGGCTTTGGAATATAAATTGGGAATTAAATGCCAAGAGCCATTTTTCTTTACTGCCTTGAAAACATACTGTGTATGGGAGTCTTTGGGAATATTTAATTGAAATGACGGACTAATGTTCGGGTAGGGGCGTTCATCGTAGGTTTGTTGCCAATGATATTTTCCCAACTCTTTCAATTGGTTTCCTTCTCTTTGGTACAAAATGAGGGTGTCTACAAATGATTTTCGGAACTGAAGTATGAGCTCTTTATCGAAATCTGATGTGTTTTTTAGACTAAATTGCCCCCAAACGACGCGACTGGTATATCCCAAGTTAAGGAAAGACGAGGACATGATTTGGTAATTCTTTCTTGTATCTAGCGTATCTTTTGTTTCCCATGTTTTGTAGGTAGAAACGCCCACGTATCCTTCTAACGTAGACGTAGTAAAGGTAGGAGTAATAGGTATTGGCTTTTGTCCAGAAACATCCCATGTAGAAATACCAAGAAAAATTAGATAGCTAATCCACCTTGAAAATTGAACTCGGTTTCTTATAAAATCACTCATTTGATGTTTAGTCTAAGCCCGCAAAACACAATGTAAATTCAAATGTATTAATTAATCAAAATAGTGAGGTCGCTGCGGAGGGAAATTAGCGCGCATTTTTATTAAGTGGTCATTTTGGGATGTATTTCTTGTGACTTTATGGTGTGTAAATACGATACACGTATATGAATGAGATAGAAATTGACTTATACGAAAATACATGGACTACTATTTGTTATTCAGTTGTTGGACAGTGATTTATGTTTTAATATAGATATATTGACCGTAAAATAAGTAAATTTCATAGCACCCAAAAAGCCATATACTTTTGTCGTATTCATTGAAAAAAGAAAGAGAGTATAGCTTGTGACGAGATAAAAGAGTACGAATTGTTTATTGATTGATTAATTGTTTAACACGTGTTCATTGAAGCACCTAAAAAGTGTTTCATTTTCCTTCTGCCCGACGCTGAAAAGTGTCGAGCAGTCATTGTTTTTAAGAAAATGAGTCCAAACCGACCGCTCAATAAAAAATAGTTGGAAGAATGAAGGATGGTTGATAAGTTTGTTGGTATGGTTAATCCGTATGGTAACTTAACTCACTTTGGTTCCAAATCCCTCAATCTTAACCCAAACTAGTAGCATATAATTTAAAACCAAAAATGCTGCTGGATTCTGTACTGAAAGTATGTCTAAAAAATCGAAATTTTTGCTCGTTGTTGTGTTAATTATTTGTTCGGTCATTGGATTTATGCTGAAACTGCCGCGTGTTTTCCGTCATTATGACAAAGAGCTTCATACACTTTTTTACTTTTGTGCCACTTTGTTTATGGCGAGTTTATATCCACGAAAATGGTTTCTCGTAGCTTTTCTCCTTGCAATTTTTGGCATTGGTATCGAGGCCGCGCAGTCGTTTTCCAATCGCATTTCTATTCGCCTAATAGGTAAAGCCATTCACGGCAGATTTGATATAGAAGATGTTTGGGCAAATTGCATGGGTATTGGCGCTGGCTTGGTTATATTTCTAGTATTTATGGGTATGAAACGATTGGTAGTCAGGAGTTAAGGTTTTTTTGTCTGTATTTTCCAAGGTTTGAATTACCTACCGATAAATAAGTTTTCTTATCAGATTGAATCATTTCGACCAATTGTGTAGTTGAAATAGGCACAAGGATTTATTCATGTAAAGCAAGAATCATTTAAAGAAATACTTTTTTTATCGAATGGATTTGAAGCGAATGAATTGCCCCTGTATTTATTTTTAACATATAAACTATCTGTCCTATGCCTACATTTTCTTTGACTTTGTTCGATGGCCACCCAATTATCCATGACGGCGACTCCATTATTTTGATTGATACGGGCGCTCCATCAACTATTCATACATCGAACTCATTGGATTTTTGTGGAAAAGAATATAACTGTTCTGTAAATTTTCTTGGTTTAACTATCACCTCTGTTTCACAGATGTTAGGCATGGAAATCACCACGCTTCTCGGGGCTGATATCTTGTCAGACTTTGTCGTTCTTTTTGATTATGCCAATAAATCCGTCACTTTTGAACGGGAAAACATAGATTTTGAAGGAAACGAAATACAATTCACCACTTTCCAAAGTATACCACGGGTTCCGTTTTCTGTGGGTGAGAATACGCATTCCTTTTTTCTCGATACTGGGGCAAAATTGTCGTATTTGGCAAGCAATGTAACGGTTGGACACGAAGTCGTGGGTACTGAGGAAGATTTTTATCCCATAATCGGGAATTTCAGAACAGATTGTTTCGAAATTCCAACACGTATTGGCGATACGACTTTCCAGGTGCGATACGGCAATCTACCTGCTTTTTTACAAATGACGCTTATGTTAGGGACTGTAGATGGAATCATCGGATATGACTTTTTTGCTACTTTCCAAGTTTACATAGACTTCCAAAATCAACGCCTGAAATATAGATTATCCAACTAAAAACTGAATGAAGTTGGCTACTTTTTGTCCTATGGATTGGTTAGAAAAAATTCAAGTCTGCCATTGGCAGACTTGAATACACTCATAGAAACGATTGAAGAAGACTACGCCAAGCGGGTAGTTCCGGTTTCCCGGGTTTTCTTTTGCCAAAAAATTGAACAATTTGTTCTCCGTTGGCATCAAATAATTCCAAACTGGTTACGATGCCGTCTGCTGTTGGTTTTTTGACTAGAAATGCACTCGCCACCAAGTCGGAACGTACATGTAAATTGAAGTCAGGGTCTAATACATTCAGCCAAGGCCCCATGGGTTTCCAAGAATGAATTGCTCCCGTATGAATTTGGATACACCCTGCATTGCCGACAAATACCATAATTTCTACTTGTTGTTCAATGGCATTTTCCATGACGCGGGTCAGACCGTCTATGGATATGGGCGCCACAAAACCTGCTGGCGCGAGTCGAAGTGCCTGTGTGCGCGTTAGTTTGAATTTGCGTAATAAAGGGAAAAAATCGTGGGTGTCTTGCAGATTTTTCCAAGCTTCTTGAAAAGCCAACACATCTATTTCCGCATCTGCTATTTCTGTGTTTTTCTCCTTCGGTGGTAAAATCTGAAGAGGAAGCGGGTGTTCTTCTTGGAATTGCTCCACCAATGCATCAAAGGCCACCCGGTTGCTTGTGGGCTGCAAAAAAATCTTGTGTACAGCCACGCCTTGTGCATCAAAAAACTGCAAACTCGTATTTTTATCGTCTTCAACCGCAAAAGCATACGTCCATGCGTGTAAAAAAAGACGCAAATCAATGTCTTCACCTAAGACAAGTCCGACGTGTCCGGAAAAAGAAACATCTCGGTAAGGCCCTTTTCGTTCGTGTACGACAGCTTCGTTTCTTGTGAGTGCCATGACTTTTCCGAGTGATGGTACTACTTGAAGGATTCCCTGAAAATCGGCTTGTAAGCGTGTAGCTTTGCCTGTAACTTGAGCTTCAACGAGTTCAGCTTCAGTGGATTGCAACGAATGGGCTGCATCTCGGAGGCGTAATTTGGGTTGCTCTTGCATTAAGATTTCAAAGCGAGAGCGGAGGGTTGGTGTTTGTGTTTCCATTGATGTGTAGAATGTATAGTTGGAATAAATATATGTGGGTGTATGTCAGATGTATTGACTTCTGCATATACCCGAAAGGTGGTAAAAATTTGTTCTGTTGTCAGCACAGAAGCCGGGGTTCCGTGGGCTTGTATTTGCCCGTCTTTCAACAAAATGAGCTGCTGACAATACCGACTAGCTAGGTTCAAATCGTGGAAGATGGTTAATACCGTTAATCCTTT
>JBKBRQ010000140.1:0-7179 GCA_046292055.1 Spirosomataceae bacterium
GTACGTAAATTAGCGGGAGGAAAAGTTCTAGCTGGATTTGCAGGCTCAACTGCTGATGCCTTTACCCTAATTGAGAAGTTTGAAGAAAAGCTCCAAGCTTGCGGAGGTAATATGAAACGAGCTGCTATTGAGCTTGCCAAAGATTGGCGAATGGATAGGTACCTTCGTAAGCTGGAGGCTATGCTTATTGTTGCTAACAATACCGAGCTTCTAGTTATTTCAGGAACGGGGGATGTCTTGGAGCCAGACCAACAAGTTGCTTCAATTGGCTCAGGGAGTATGTTTGCCCAATCTGCCGCAATTGCCTTGAAAAAACACGCAACCCATCTGTCGGCACAAGAAATGGTCCAAGAAAGTTTACACATTGCTGCTGATATTTGTATATATACAAACCATAATTTAGTCATTGAAACAATTGATGATTAATATATCTCTTTCTTGTTTGATTTAAACTACTTCCTATATGTCTATTGTAAGTGAAAATATTAAATATTTACGTAATCTGAATAGACTTACGCAAGAACAATTTTCGAACAGAATTGGTATAAAGCGTTCTTTATTAGGTGCTTATGAGGAGGCACGTGCAAATCCACCTCTTGATAAATTAAAGCTTATCGCCACTTCTTTTGGGGTTAGTGTGGATGCGCTAATCAAACAAGATATTCGTCGGATGCGAACCACTCCCGATATTACAATTGGGTTTGAGCAACCTGTTATTGCACCTCCCGCTCGCAAAATGTCTGATATTCTAGAAGATTATCAAACACGCGTCTCTCAAGTTCCTGTCATTCCGCAACCTTCTCCTTCTGTTTTTCGAGAGGAAAGGATAGTTCCTCCTATTGAGCAAAATCCACCTATTTTTGAAGAAAAAAGGGAGCCAATACCATCTACTCCCCCTGCCTTTCATACTCCATCTCCACCCAATAATGTCTCTTTCGCTACTGTATCTTTTGTTTCAAAAGCAATGCTTGACGCATATCTCGTACGTTGGAATGATATGCAGTTTACAAATCAGTTACCTCAGTTTTGTTTTCCTGGACTACCCCAAGGAAATTATCGTTGTTTTGAGCGAGTAGAAGATTTCACAATCATTGGTGCACAAGTCATTTGTACTCGTATTTCCGATGTATACCAGATAAAAGACGGAACAACGTATGTATTGGTTACGAAACCCTATGGTGTAATTTTTAGACGGGTTTTTAGTCAATTAAAAACGAAAGGTAGTTTACTCGTATCTTCAGATCTTGAAAGTGTGCCAACAAAGGAAGTACCGAGTCAAGATATTTTAGAAATTTGGGAAGTAAAAGGCTACTTTTCGGCTCAGTTGCCCACTCCGCCAATCTCACTTGTTAAATTGACAGGTCTTATTCAAGATGTTCAATCTGAAATTGAGAGAATTAAAAAGAATCATACACTTTCCTCATAAAAAGAGGCTACTTTTTTGAAAAGTAGCCTCTTTAGTATCAAAGGTTGATATCTTTACTCGATACCTCGGACTTGACAGCCGGATTCCCTTTCCAAATACTCCATTCATCTGTATTTGGTCGTGTATTATTAGCACCCATTGCGACTAACGTACCTTCGCCAATCTTGCAACCATCTCGTATTGTGGCATTAACACCAAAAAAGGAGTATGCACCTACTTCACATCTACCTGACAGTACAACATGTGAGGTAAAGTAAACATGATCATGAATTGTACTGTGGTGTCCAATATGATTACCACTCCATAGTACCACGTCGTTCCCAATTTTAACAAAAGGTTGAATGGTGTTATCTTCTAAAATAAAACAATTTTCCCCGATTTGATCAGTCAAAACGGTTGCCTTTGAACTAATGTAAGAGATAAATGAATAACCAAGCTCCTTTACCTCTCCATACACTTTAGCTCGGATTGCATTCATCTTACGCTCGCTTAGAGGAACGAAAAAGTGAAATTCGCTAGAGGGATATAAAGTGGTAATTTCTTCAAACGGAACAACAGGTAAGCCACAGAAGGTGGATTCTTTGATATACTCTTTATTTACTGTAAATGCCACAACTGTATGCGGTGAGTCGTTTACGAGGTAATAATGAGCCAGTTCGGCAACTAGTTCAGTACCGAAAATAACTACTTGTGCCATATAATTGATGGGAAATATTTGAGACGAATGGGAAAATTATAGATGAATAGTCGTGTTGTTTTCTTTTGGGATGACCAGCACCAAAATGAGATAAATTAGGATAGGGGAGCCAAACCCGAAAATTGTGGCAATAACCCATAAAATGCGAACTAATGTTCTATCAATATCAAAAAAAGAGGCAATACCACCACAAACGCCAAATAGCATTGCTCTGCTTCCAATTGTTCTACGTAATTTGCTCATAAAAAAAGGGGATAGAATATCCCCAAAAATACAATTATTTTTTAGAAAATGAACTTTAAACGGCAAAACTCTCACCACAACCACAAGTTCTCGAGGCATTCGGATTTTTGAACTGGAAACCTTTGCCATTCAATCCATCTGAAAAGTCTAGCTCTGTCCCCAATAGGTATAAAAGACTCTTTTTGTCAACAAAAATTTTAATCCCTTTATCTTCAAAAATGTGATCGTTTGGTTTCTCTTCGGCATCAAATTGAAGATCATACATTAAACCTGAACAACCACCGCCCTCAACTGCCACACGAATGCCGTGATTTTCTGTTTTTCCTTCTTTTTCTTTTAGTTCAATAATTTTATATTTTGCCGGTTCAGATATTGTAACCATGTTTTTCGTGTATTTAAAAGTGATTGAGAATATGCCATTAAAACATAATCTCAGTTTTAAAAGTTCGTCGGGTGGGGTGTTGTAAAGGAATAATCATGATTTGTAGATCTGAATATACTTGGTATAAAAAGTCATATACGTAATAGATAGTGGAACCATTAGTTAACTCTACAGAGTTTGTAAAGTGCCCAAAATCGAAGCCTAAATGAAGTAGATCGAATCGAGTAAATTGAATTTTCTTCTGGCTATGTAGTGCTTGCAAAATACGTCGATTTTCGATAATTCGTTTGTTAATAAAATCTACTTCCTTCAGGTAACTACTTTTTCGTTGATTATTAAACATATTTCTGCAGTGTGTTGAACAGAACTTCTTGTCTGATCTTCCAGTAAACTTACTTCCGCAAGTTTTACATTTTTTTTCGTCAGATTTCATGTTGGTAATTTTATGGTTATATATGTCGTAGGACAAAATAAATGTATATGGTTCTCTCGTAATTTGCAAATAATTTATCGTTTATTTCCAAGTGTATTTTGTTTTTAATGAAAAAGCACAATGACCGAGCATTTGTATGCTAGAGTCATTGTGCTTTTTAAACTTTATATGGATTTACCTTAATGTCCTGCTTTTGTTGTTACGTCTGCATCAAAATCAATATTTTGTTTTCTAAGTACGGATTGTACACGAATTCCGAAGAATACAAGGTAAGCAAAGCAAACGATGGCAACCACATACGAAGGTTGTATCCCGATTTTATCAGCTACATATCCTTGCACAACTGGTACAACGGCACCTCCAATAATCATCATAATTAAAAAGGCTGAACCTTGGTTGGTATATTTACCCAACCCTGCTGTTCCCAATGAGAAAATGGATGGCCAAAGCACTGAACAGAATAAACCACCGCTTGTAAAAGCAAATAGTGATATGTAACCACTTGTTAATAAGCCAATTAAGATAGATGTTAATCCAAAAGAAGAGAATACGATGAGAGTTCTGACAGGTTTATCCTGAGAAATAAAGAAGGCAGCAATAAGGAAAATAATACAGAAAGCGTATGGATATAAATTTGAAATATCACTACCGCTAACAGCATTGACACCTAAAACCACGCCAAATGCTAAATAGGGTAAAACCACAGTTAAGAGCATTTTTGTTGTTTTTGAAACATTGAAATTCGGGATGGAGGCTGTCCAACGTCCCATCATCATACTGCCCCAAAAGAGGGAAATAAAAGGAGATATCTGTGAAGAATCCAATTGTTGTGTTTGGCTTAATAATTCACCTAAATTAGAGCCGATTGTTACCTCAACACCTACATACATAAAAATACCTAACATACCCAAAACCAATTGTGGATATTTTAAGGCGCCAATCCCGATTTCTACTTCTTCATTGTTGGTTATTGTAGGTAGCTTTGACATCTTGAAAAACCAAGCAATCGCAATAAATAAGAGACCGAGTATCAAATAAGGGACTTTCACGGAGTCAATGGTTGCATTTGCTGCTGCATTTTCTGTAAATGCACCAAAAATCGCTGCACTCACAAGTACAGGCCCTATGGTTGCACCAAAATTATTCATTGCACCGCCTAAATTGATACGCTGAGCACCTGTCGAAGGGTCACCCAAAGCAATCATGAAGGGCTGCGTAGCTGTTTGCTGCAATGAAAATCCTAAACCTACAATAAATAAGCCGGTCAATAACATGTAAAATGAACCTGTATTGGCAGCTGGAATGAAAATCAGTGTTCCTAATGCGGAGATAACTAGACCGTAGACAATTCCGTTTTTGTACCCAATTTTATTTAAAATATCGTTTTTAATGAAGGCTGAAATGACAAAGTATAAAATAGAGCCAACCGTGTATGCAATGTAAAACGCGAAATCAACGAGCTGAGATTGCCATTGCTGAAGATTGAATTTCTCCTTAAATAAAGGAATTAAAATGCCATTTGAGGCTGCTACAAAGCCCCAAAAGAACCACACGGTGACCAAGGTAAAAAGGGCAGTCTGATTAACAGGTTTAGTTGAACTTGACATAAAAAAGGGTTTTAAATAATGTTATGACGTCAAATATACCAACTACCCTTATTTTTAAAAATTTTATGAATAAAAAAGATACATGAGTTTTTGATTTTATGGATTTATCTCTTAATCGTATGCAAACGAAAAAGCTCAACCACTAAAACAAGTGATTGAGCTTTCCTCTATAAAATTGCAATAGTTTACTATTACATAGCTGCTTCTAACTTCTGTGTAAGAATATGTTTTGGCACAGCACCAACTACTTTATCTACTAATTCTCCATTCTTGAAAATCATCAAAGTAGGGATAGAACGAATTCCAAATTGCATAGGTGTGCTTGAGTTTGCGTCAACATCCATCTTCGCAATAACAGCTTTTCCTTCGTATTCACCAGCGATTTCTTCGACAACTGGTCCAATCATTTTACAAGGTCCACACCATTCTGCCCAAAAATCTACTAATACTGGTTTGTCTGAGTTAATTAACTCTGCGAAATTGCTATCGTTCGCAATAATTGCTTTATTTGCCATGTGTAAAAAGATGATTTGTAAATATTACTTATCTAACTTTTGGACTTGCTTTTTAGTTCCATCTACACTACTTCTATCCACTCTTCCCCAAAGAGTGCTTTCAGTTCTTTGTACATCTCATTTTGCCCAGATACCTTCAATCGCCTTGATAGCAATTGGACTTCAGACATCTCTTCTTCATGTATCAAATGAATTTTTAAGTCTAATTCTCCCGGATAAGCTAATGCAATGCGCTTTAATTCACTTACTGTAGACTCCAAAACTTGCTCAATTGGTAATTTTAGTCTTACCTCTTTGAATTTCTTTTTCCGTATTTCACTCAATAAATCAACTTCTAGCGGCTTGAACTCAAACTCGTCTTCTCGGTTCCATTTGTTTTGTACCTTCCCTCGGATATACACAAATAATCCCTGCCCGAGCATAGGAGCAAACTGCAAGTAATCTTTTCCAAACAAGGCTAGTTCCATCGAAGACGTATAATCTTCTACTTTAATAATACCAAATGGATTTCCATTTTTGGATTGTCTGGTCTGAACAGAGGATATAACACCTCCAATTGAAATCTCCCTACCTACGTTTTCTTTCGTCAATACTTGATCCAACGGTTTACAAAAACGCATTTCTAACGTAAATTGGTCCAAAGGATGCCCTGAAATATAAAAGCCAACTACTTCTTTCTCATAATTTAATTTCTGAATATCTCCCCAAGGTTCTACGACCGGAATTTTAGGCTGAGAAATGTGGAACCCTCCTGCATCTCCCAACATCCCAAACAAAGAATTTTGTCCTGCTGCTTGATTTTCATGGTGTTTGTTGGCGTATCGAATGAGTTTTTCAATGAAAGGGCTTCCGTCTTCAGTATCAAAATAAGCAGCTCTATGAATACCAAAGCAGTCAAATCCACCAGCATACGCGATAGATTCCAAGGTTTTTTTATTGACTGTTCGCAAGTTTACACGCGTAATAAAATCAAATATGTCTTTGAATGTCCCACCCTTTGTTCGCTCTTCGATAATGGCAGCAACAGCGGCGTCTCCGGACCCTTTGATTCCCCCCAATCCAAACCGAAGTTGTCCTCGCTTATTCACACTGAATTGCCTCTGCGACTCATTCACGTCTGGTCCTAGTACATCGAGCCCCAACGACTGGCATTCTTCCATGAAAAAAGTAATTTTTTCAATATTTCCCAATTGTGTCGTTAAGACGGCTGCCATGTATTCGGATGGGTAATGCGCCTTCAAATATGCCGTCTGATACGCCACAAAAGCATAACAAGTGGAGTGAGATTTATTGAATGCATACTGCGCGAATGCTTCCCAGTCTGTCCAAATTTTCTCACAAATACTTGCTTCATGCCCATTGGCGGCTGCTCCAGAGAGAAACTTGGATTTCATCTTGTCCAATACTTCCTTTTGCTTTTTACCCATCGCCTTTCGGAGGGTATCGGCATCGCCTTTGGTGAAATTGGCTAATTTCTGCGAAAGCAACATGACCTGCTCTTGGTACACGGTAATCCCGTACGTTTCTGCCAAATATTCCTCCATCTCAGGGAGGTCATACGTGATTGCTTCGCGGCCGTGTTTTCTGTTGATGAAGTTCGGAATATATGCCAACGGCCCCGGTCTGTACAAGGCGTTCATGGCAATTAAGTCATCAAATCTATCCGGTTTGAGGTCACGCATGTACTTCTTCATACCGTCCGATTCAAACTGAAATACAGCATTTGTTTCTCCTCTTTGAAACAATTGATAGGTTTTTTCGTCATCCAATGGGATTTCGTCAATTTCAATCCAAACACCGTGGTTTTCTTTGATCATCCGGAGGCAATCTTTCAAGATGGAAAGGTTCCGAAGTCCCAAAAAGTCCATCTTGATTA
>JBKBRQ010000141.1:0-7121 GCA_046292055.1 Spirosomataceae bacterium
TCTCTGTTATCTCTAGTTTCACTGTATTGCTTTAAGGCATTCCCTACATTTTGCCCCGTAAATTGGTTTTTTAGTTCTAACGTAGCGACCGGAATGCCATTTAACGAGAGCAATACATCTACCGAATTTTTATTTTTGGTGCTGTAATAGATCTGGCGATATACTTTCAAATTGTTTTTGTTGTACAAATCCATTGCATCCGGATTTAAGCCCGAGGCAGGTTGAAAAAATGCCATTTGAAAACGCACCCCATAATCCACAAAACCATTGCGAAGCACATCCAAACTGCCCCGCAAGTCCAATTCTTTATATAGCCTTTGTATAACCCGATTCTCAGCGTCTGCCCCATGAATGGCCGTTATCTTTTCCCAACGTTTGGGCTGTGATGCTTGCAAAAATTGAATCACTTCGTATTTGAACAAACCCAAGTCAGGGCTGTAATCTGAGGCATTGCCTTGGGTGTAGCCGCCATGTTCAGTTAGCGTTTGCACCAAGGCGGTTTCAAATGTATTTTCGGTGGTGATGCGCATGGTTTACAGCTTTTTAAGGAATTCTACCACCAACAAACCGGTTGCAATGGCAATTCCAAAACTAATTAATGTTCCAATTAAAATATACTCAGTCAACTTTCTGTCTTTGGATTCTTTTAAATCGCCGAAGCGAAATACCGATTTTGCAGCCAACAAGAAGCCAATTCCTTCCCATTTACCCAGTAAGACAAAAAGAAATACCAACAAACGCTCCAACATGCCTATATATTTACCCGCATCGTTTAACGAATCTTTATGGTCTATCACTAAATCTTTTGACCAACTCGACATCAGTTCCTTGATGCCAATCCCCGACACGACCGTGAGAAAAAGTACGGCGAAGGAATAAATCCATATACTTTTGTTTTCATGCCAGGTAGAAGTATTTAATTCGGGCTTGAAAAACACAATCCAAAGAAGTATAATACACGTGATATGCCCTGTTTGATCGATAAAAAACCAAGTGGATGTAGTTTCCTTTTTCTGTGCATAGAGTTTAATGGTGTCTAGGATAACATGCGCGATTAGAATTAACATGGCGAATCGCCAGTGTTGAATGTCCCATAAAACAAGTAATACCAATAGGCCATGAATGAGCCCATGTAGGTAAAGTTTGGCGGATTTGACTTTCCGATTTTCGTTTTCTTTGACCCAGGATGTAGGTTGGAGTAGAAAATCTCCGATAAAATGGGCCAGCATGAGCTTTAAAAGTACCATCATGTCCGTAGCGATTTTATTTTTTTTCGAAACATGCTTTCTATTTCCAAAATCTCCTTAACATGTGCCCTATTCCATCGGCCACTGACTGAATTTTGCTTGATTCCTATTTGTTGACCTATTTCTTCTTGGGTGATATGGGGGGTTTGCAGTACAATTTGGATAATTTCGGCAGATGCAACCGACCATTGATCCATGAAGATACCGGCTAGTTTGAGATACAAATTCATTTCCTCGTTAAATTCCTCCCAAGGTGTTTTGATACTCAGGGTTACGTGATCCTTCTTGAGTTCAGCAAATTTGTCGCTCGAATAATGAAAAGCGGGACCATTGCTTTCGTCTATTGTTTCTCCGGAATAGGTTTTCTCGCCTATTCCAATGGCAAGCCGTACATCAAGGGTACTCATCTTGCTCTGCGCTTCAAGAGGCTCTACTTTCTTGATGAGTGCTTTTATTTCCAAGGCTTTTTTTAATGCACCTTCCGGATTGGCAAGCTCAAGCTGAAAATAATCTCCTGCGGTTATTTTCCAATCTCGTGGGCTGCTACCCCAAGTAGCCAATAGATTTTTGAGCGGTGTTAACCAAATGGCTTGGTTGACCAACTTCCGTGATGCGATAATATCTCCTTTAATAACTGCTACCATACTGCCAATATCATCAAAATAAACGATAATTCAAAATATCTTTGAAATAGACGATAACTCAATATATCTTGGCTTTTCAGGATATAACTTATGTTCGCCATCCTACTCCGAAAATTCTTGGTGTAACCGCCTTGTTCAATCAGCGTTTGCACCAAAGCGGTTTCAAAGGTATTTTCGGAGGTAATGCGCATGGTTTCTTTTTTTAGTATCCTGAAATGAAAAAAAGAGTAACTATCTGATTTCTAGTCGCTAATACGATTTTTTTTACTTTTCTTTTTCAATTCTTTTTTTTTCTGCCAAAATGTATTTTCGGTGCTAATCCTCAAATCACAAAAATCAGTGGTTCAGACCACCTTTACCTTCCCCGTCACCACCTCACTAATCAAAGCCGTGCGGTACTCGGTTAATAAGTCAATCAATTTCTCGGTTTTTTCCTTCAGCTTATCGAGCATCAAAACATTATTCTCAATAAATTCAGAAATAGCTATTTGCTCGTTATTGGGGGGAATAGGAATTTTAATATCACCTATTTGACTTCCATTTATAGCAGGATAACTAACACCAGTTGATAGTGAAATTATCTCCCCAATAAGTGGTTCAGAATAAAATAGAAACCCTGTATAATCAGAATTAATATTGTTTGGTCTTATAACTGCAAAACCTGTTGAAGCTATTAGGTTTTCAGGCGGATTATCCACTTTTGCAATAGATTTTAGATATGTACGAACAGTAGAAACAAGAACATCGCCATCTCGTACAATTCTTCTTGCCCTTGAAGGAGCGTCTTTGAATCTATAAGTTGTTGTTTCAACTATTCCAGTACCACTTTTTACACCTGAAATTTCAACATATTCAATTTTAAAATCTTCTTCAGTGTTCTCAGTTAGTACTTCATCATTAATTGATGCGACATACTTCAACCTCTTCACCTCCCAATGCGCCGGAATTTCCCCCAACCAATCTATGCTTGAATCCTTCATGGGCACATCTGGGTGGATGCCTTTGGTGACGGCTTGGTTGATGAGGGCAGTTTTTTCTTCTTCGTAGAGTGCGAGCAGGCGTTTTTTATCGGCAATCAGCGCATCAATCTCCGCTGTTTTGCGGTCAAGGTAGGCGGCAATAGCGGTTTGTTCTTGTTCACCTTTGGGGAAGGAAATGAACATATTATTCAACGTATCGGATGTTAATTGATTAATTGTACTTGTAGAAAAAAGCCCCGTTTGTGCTTTGAATACTTGTGAGTTAAAAAAGTAAAACAAGTATTTATCCAATTCAGACCGAACAATAGACATAAAAGCACCAAAGGTAACACCCTCGTTTTCTTTGTCTATGTATGCTGCTTTTCCAACTAAATGGGCACTTCCATTTCTCGCACATAACAATATATCCCCTTCTTTTGTAAGATGCTTTTCATTTACGTCCTTATCAACAAAAACGCAATCTTCAAATGCTAATTTTCCGTCTTGTATATTGGAAGACCGAAGAACTAAAATACCCTCTCCTTGGTTAACAACATCATCAGGACTGTATATTATGCCAATGATGGATTCACCAACAAATTTTAGTTTTGTTGATTCCCAATGGCTTGGAATTTCCCCAATCCATTCGATGCCGGAGTTTTTGTAGGAGTCGTATTTTTTCATTCATTCTCTAGTTTATACTGCCACCCACGATGCTGGGCAAATGCTTTGAGTGTAGAAGCTGCTCTCTTGATGCTGCTTCCGGATAGTTGCCTGTAATCAAGGCTGCAATGTCCTTCAAAAGGATGGTTGTCCTCCATTACGGGGACAGGAATGGTATCACATTCATTTGGTGTAACAGCCACAACGCCTACACTGGGGTGTTCTTGACTTGTAAAATGCTCGTAGGCGGTATATGCATCAAAAACTTTTCCGTTGTAAACAGAAAGTAAGCCCCCGTCCTTGGGCGTGGGTTTAAAGGTTTGCGATGAAAAAACTTGCTGCGAAATCATATCGCCTACCATCCAAGAAGGATGTACTTGCCTGAACAATAAGGTCTCCTTATCCATGAATTTCTTTCATTAATTGGTTCAATCTGAGCCAAGCTTGGTCTGTGCTCAAATCTAAGTTTTCTGCAATTTCAGTTTGATTATGTGTGTGGAAGGCATAAAAATCGGCTAATTTGGAAGTCAAGTTCACAGAAATAGCCACTTCGTTACTATTGATACTCCATTCAAATTGAATGTTCCCGTCTGGGGTAGGGAAAGTGGCTGGCAATGGAAGATTTTCACTGTCATAATATTCATCAAATTTCTCACCAAGCCATTTAGCCGCAACCTTCGGTATAAGTTCTCCTTGGATTCCATCAAACCACCCTTGGGGAAGTTGAGTCAGTTCCTCTAATCGAGCCGGTACATCCAAATAATCCAAACCTATGACATCTTGAATCTCACCCAATTTCGTAAGCCTGTCAGAAACATTAAATGCCCCTACTCCCTTAATCAATACCTTTTTACCACTTTCCATTTCATTAAATGTACTTTGGAGAATATCCAAAAAGTGAGGGGGGTATTCACTTTTTATCTTTGGACTATTTACTGGTTGGATTTCAAACGTTTTACGGTCTTTATCCAGTGCCGTAATGATGCCTCTCAACTCGTAAGGTCCGTTATATTCTTTGGACGTAGAGGCAGCTAATACCAAACGTTTTCTACTTTCTTTATCCAGTACTGAGTTAGAACTCATTTTATCTCCAAACACGATTCGTTCATCATCTTTGAGGTTACTCCCGAGCTGATTGAAATAAGTCAGGACATTCTTTGGTAAAATATCACTTAAATCTTGGTCGAGATGTGCTGCTTCAATCGCACTTTTAATTCTTTCAGGTGCCTCTGTAAAAAAAACAGTATTATGTATAGGAAACATGCCACTCATGGCAGTTATTAAAACCAATTTTGGAATAGTACTGCCATGCTCAATGCTTTCTAATTCAATTGAAATGCCATTCGTGAAATTTCGAGGTACTCTTTTCCTCTCTTTGTTTTTTTCCAAATAAATAGCTTTTGCCATTTCAATCGTCATATTTTTTAACATGACAAGGTCATCCACCAAATCCAATGGGAAGCGATGTTCTTCAAATCTACTACCATCGTAACAGGGCGAATACAACTCTACTTTTTGTTTTTCAGACATAGCTAAAAAAATTAGTCCAAAATGGATTTTTCCATTTCGATAGTTTTACTTTCCAATGCCAAAATATCAGCTTTGATATTGGCCAAGGGCCTCAAGGGCTTAAATTCGTAGAAATACTTGGTGAAATTTATTTCATACCCAATTTTGGTTTTGCTGTGGTCTATCCATGCGTCAGGTAAATGCGGTTTTACTTCTTTTTCAAAGTATTCTTCAATGGTTTGTGGCACGAGAGTACCGTTCGCATCTTTCTTTAAAAAAGGAATGTTTTCGTAGTCACGCAAAGACGTGTCTGGTTTGGGCCTGCCTGCCGGCAAGGCAGGTTGTCCTTTACTTTTGACCTTTTGTTGAGATGCGATTAATCGCGTCTCAACTAATGGCTGTTCCACCGTTATTCGCCAATAGCCAAAGAATTCGTTGGGTAAAATTTTACAAAACTCGTTCGGGCGGCGTTCTGCTTCTTCAAAATTCCCGTAGAGTTGCGTAATAAAGCCAATGCCTTTTTCATTCCCATTTTCAGCAATTTTCTTACGTTTATTGCCCAAGCTTCTGTCCATTTTTTGCCAAAAGCGGTTGAAATCCAGTTTCCCTTCTTTGATGAGTTCTTCGTCTTTGGCCCCAGTGGCATTAATTAATTGTACTTTGCCTTTCCGGATAGCACTTTTATGATTGGTCACTACCCAAATGTAGGTACTGATGCCCGTATTATAAAAAAGCTGGTCGGGTAAGGCAATGACTGCTTCGAGCCAATCATTTTCAATAATCCATTTTCTAATATTGCTTTCTCCACTTTCGGCTGCGCCAGTAAATAAAGGAGAGCCATTAAAAACGATGGCAATTCTAGAACCACTGGGTTTCATTTTTGACATCATGTGTTGCAAGAAAAGCAAAGAACCATCATTTATTCTTGGTAAACCCGCGCCAAAACGCCCACTCATGCCTTTGTTTTCTGCTTCGGCTTTGATGATTTTTTCAGCTTTTTTCCAATCGACGCCAAAAGGTGGATTGGAGAGTACGTAATCAAACTTTTCTTCTTCTAACCCGTCCACGGTAAAGGTATTTCCAAACTTGATATTGCTTGGGTTTTGCCCTTTGATTAACATATCTGATTTACAGATAGCATACGATTCAGGGTTAATCTCCTGCCCGAATACTTTTAATTCGGCTTTCGGATTGAGTTCTTTTACATATTGCTCACCGACAGAGAGCATTCCACCCGTTCCACAAGCCGGGTCATATAATGTTTTGACTATCCCTTCTTGCGTTAGAATGTCTTTATCTTCAATAAACAACACATTGACCATCAAGCGAATGACTTCCCTTGGTGTAAAGTGTTCTCCTGCTGTTTCGTTTGATTGCTCTGCAAATTTCCGGATGAGTTCTTCAAATGTATAACCCATTTCCATAGAATCCATGTCTGTCAGGTCAATTTCTTGAAATGCCTTCACAACCCGAAAAAGAATATCCGTTTTAGGGTCATCCATACGGTCAATTTGGTCGTCAAAATTGAAATACTCGATAATTTCTCGTGCACTAATTGAAAAACCATTGATATAGTTTCTCAAATTGACTGCAACGTTCTCGGGTTCTGAAATGAGTTTATCAAAGTTGAATTGACTTCTGTTGTGAAAGTTAAAACCTGCAATTTTATTCAGTGCGATATCTTTGGCACTCTCTTTCAAAGATTCAATTTTAGGTAGATAATCGAGTACTTTTTGCTTGTTTGGTTTAAGTACACAGTCAAGGCGTCTTAATACTGTCATGGGTAGTATTACTTTTCCGTAGTCTGATTGTTTATAATCTCCTCTGAGTAAATCTGCTACACGCCAAATAAGGTCTGCGTTTTCTTTAAAGTTCTTCATTGAGATATTTTGGAAGTAAATAGCTAATCGATGGATAGATTTAGGTAGAATCTATGTGTTACTATTCGGGAAATTTAATTGTTGAACTAGGTTATTATAGTTATTTACATTGCTTGAATCAAAAGTAGATTTTTTCTCTTTGTAATACAAACTACAGTATAAATAATTTAGAACAACTCATGAATGAACATTTGCATGATTGAAAGTAAAATTCTTAGT
>JBKBRQ010000142.1:0-6966 GCA_046292055.1 Spirosomataceae bacterium
CAAATCCAACGGAAGGAGAGTTCTACATCGAATCGAGTTTATTGCAAAAAGGAAATACACGCATCACAATTCTTGATGGAGGATGGCAAAGAAAATTATACTCAACTTTTATCAAAGAACCTAGTTCACAGCCCATTCATATTGATTTATCTCGGTTTGGTAATCAAGAAAAAAGTATTTTGGTGATTCTCGAATCAGGAGATAAAAAAATGGTTAAACGAATGATGATTCGGTAATTTCTTTTGATTATAAAAAGAGTCTCTGATGCTTATTTTAACTAAACCATATTCTCAGAATTAATATTTATCTTCTTGTTTGTTTTAAAAAGCTGCCTTAGAAAGGCAGCTTTTTGTGTAATGACTACAAACTGATTATCAATTGATGGGAGTTAAGTTGGTTATCCCGTTGGATGAAGGTAATTAAACGAATAGGCGGAATGAATATAGGAGAAATTATTTGAGAGTACGCGACGTTATCCATTCCTTACGTCTTGAGCCCAATGTCAATTCAGGGATAAGAAGAAAGCCCCCAATGTCTGATATAAGCGGTCCGCCGATGCGGTAGTTGTCTTGAGTTTGACTGCTGATTTCATGTCGATTGACAGTGAAAACGCTCTTTTCAAGCAGCTGACCTCTCGTGAAACTCCCAATTTGATAGAACAAAGTCAGTTTAATAAAGACTGAAAAGGTTATTTCTGTTCTTAGATTTGAATCGTAATTTAATGTGGATAGTATGCCTCTAGAAACTTGCAAATTCTCTCGTCATAAACGAACAAAAATGGGTAAAGACACCTTTGAAAATGCTCCTTCCAAAGTGTTTTGTACTTCTCAAACTTGTTGGTTCTATGGACGTAAACCTGAAGAAGGAATCAAGGTAATCTTAAAACACAACTGTATATCTTGACAAAGACCAGAAAAGAATAGAAATTTTGTTTTCCCAGCTAGGTGATATGTTCTTGGTTAGAAGAAATGAGGCAAAAACTTTTGAAGGATTTAAAGCGTGAATTTTAGCTAAAATAACAGCACGAACGCTCATTCAATTTATCTACGACAGACCTATAAATAAAGTAGTCTAGTTGCACGCATCGCGTTTATCTCCAAAACAACATTCGTGCATATTCGTATAAAAATAGTGCGTATATGTA
Organism: Spirosomataceae bacterium; assembly: GCA_046292055.1. Lineage (GTDB taxonomy): Bacteria > Bacteroidota > Bacteroidia > Cytophagales > Spirosomataceae > CAYNRA01. Next base: position 1,145 of record JBKBRQ010000142.1, read on the forward strand.
TAAGAGTTTTCTTAGAATATTTCTTGTTTTCTGCTGTTTTTGTTCGGTTTCTACCAAATACAAAATTTCGTGTTCCCTAGACCGTAATTTTATGGAATTTGACATACTATCGAAATAGTACAAATGAAACACAAAATAGTATAAATATATTTTCAAAAAATGACAAAAAATACCTGATACCAGGTATTTTTTGGTAAGAAAAATTCAAGTTCCTTTGCAGTCGTTTACTTTTCATACATCCGTCTGTTTTAGGTGCTTTTCCGATAAAAGACAAATGCCATCCGTTTACCTCCGTGAGGTGGTTCATTTTCGTATCCAAATCTTAGCCGTGGATAACATGAGCCCCGCGTGTGTATTCTTTGTGTATTTCGTAGGTGAAAAAGACAGAAATTAGCCGGTGTTTTCAAAAGTAAAATAGTCTCTAGACATATCAATAAAAACAAAAAAAGTCACATGAAAAAAGTTTTCTCTACGCTGTTTGTCGTCTTGGCAGCTGTATTTTGTTCGTATGCACAAAGCGTTTCTGCACCAGAAAGAATTTCCTACCAAGCTGATGTACGAAATGCGCTGGTTCTCAACCAATCGGTATTCATTAAGATAGGTATCTTACAGAGTTCAGCAACGGGAACTAGGGTTAATTAGAACCCTTAACAAACGGAAATAGCTTGGCGACCCCGCAAATTGGGGGCGCCGCAACAGTTTCTGGAACTATCGCTACGATTAATTGACCAACCAGATTTTTATTTTATCAAAATGGAGAATCGATTTGAATGGCAGTATATACCATCATAGGAATAAATGAAACCAATGTAGAAACGATTTTAAACGGTGGTTCAACTAACTCGGTAGCTATACTAGAATCAAAAACGAGCGCATTTATATCAATAGGTCTTCGAATACTTCAATTGGACCAAATGGAAAAATATTAGACGAAAGATAAACTAAACGAATGATTACAATTACTCATTTTTTGTAACGAAAAATGACTCAATCAAAACTACTAAACCATTAGATTATGTTAAAAAAACTACTTTTTCTAATCACTTTTGGGCTGCCGATGCTGTTAGTGGGGCAGTCAACAATCACATTCAATGGTACAGATAATAAAATCAGTGTTCCCAAAAACGGGACGGGTGTACTAAATAATTTTAATACGCCTCACGACTTTACGGTTGAAATTAGATTTAAGTTTAATGGCACGCCAAATGGTACTATTTTTTCAAAACATGGCCCACCTGCTGATGGCTTTTTTATTGAAATGAATGGAACAAATATACATGCTGGAATGGGATATGGTGGCAATTACTCCACAATAACTGGCAGTAGTCTATCAGCTAACCAGTATTACCACGCAGCATTAAGCTATGAAGCATCTTCAAATTCATTCAAACTATATGTAGATGGTGCTTTAGTAGGTACTAAAGTAATTGAAGGTACTTATGTGCCTAACGTAGATGACTACATCAGTATCGGTTCGTCAGACCATTGGGGAGGTTATGCTAATTTAACCCTCGATTATTTTAGAATTTGGAACGTACAAAAAAATGGAACAGATATTAGTTCTAACAAAGATATTGAAGTTGAATGCTCTAGTCCAAATCTTGTTCTTCAGTATAAATTTGACAATGGAACAACAATTAATGATTGTTCACCCAACGCACATACAGGAATCTTTTTTGGTTCAACTCTTTCAACTGGATTGTCACCCGGAAATGGTTTACATTTCGATGGAAATGATGATTTTATTCAGACAAGTTATAACCCTAATCTGGATGTTAGTGCAGGTGGAGAACTAACTTTGGAAGCTTGGGTGATGCCCAGTTCTTCGGGAAATGTCATGTTAAGAGGGAATTATGGTTATGGATTATGGATTGAAGTCAATGGTTCATCTGCAAGACCCTGGTTTTGGGATCAATCCACTTTTACCAGTGCAATTAAAACCAATTCATACCCAATGGTTTCTAACCGATGGAATCATGTTGCAGTTACAGTGAAGGATTTGGGTAGTAGTTTGAGTATTCATTTTTATGTAAATGGTGTACCTGACCCGAATAATCCATATACTTCCAATCAATCAGCCATTCAAGACGGTGGAAGCAATGCTGGATTATTTATTGGTCAACAAGGCTCTGGTTGTTACTGCAATCGTTTTGGTGGACGCTTAGACGAGCTGCGCATCTGGAAAAAAGTTCGTACAGCAAGTCAAATTTCTGAAAATACATTTAAGGAAGTGATTGCCTCCAATGAAGCAGACTTAGTTGCCTATTATTCTTTTGAAGCAGGTACACCGAACAGTTCAAACTCCACAGTAACACAACTAGAAGACAAAGTTAATAGTCTGAATAACGGCACGTTAACGAACTTCGCTTTAACAGGTTCAACAAGTAACTGGGTAGAAAGTTACGCGATGGTCGTTCCGGCCACACAAGCAGCGTCAAGTACGACAGCCACCGGCTTCACGGCAAACTGGTCTGCACCAGCAGTAGGTACGGTGACGAATTATGTATTGGATGTATCGACATCGTCAACTTTCAATTCGTTTGTTTCGGGGTATAACGGCTTGGTGGTGAATGGGACATCACAGGCGGTGACGGGTTTGAGTTCGAACACGACCTATTATTACCGAGTTCGAGCAGATAAGACAAGTGTAACAGGACAAGGCGGGTTTAGTAGTACCCAGACGGTCAGTACCCTAGCTTCTTCGAATGCAAATTTAAGTTCATTGTCCATTAGTTCCGGAACATTAAGCCCGACGTTCAGTTCAGGAACGACAACCTACACGGCATTTGTACCAAATTCGACGGAAAGTATTACGGTCACGCCTACGCGAGAAGAGGCAAATGCAACCATTCAAGTTCGGATAAATGGAGGAACTTACACAGCAGTAACAAGCGGTAGTTCATCCGGCTCGCTAAATTTGAATGTAGGAAGTAATACGGTGGATGTACTGGTAACAGCACAAAATGGAACAACAGTAAAAACATATACAATCGAAATATGTAAATTCCCAACAGCTCCCACAGCATCTGCACAATCTTTCTGTGGAGCAGCGACAGTTTCTAATTTAGTCGCAACGGGAACAGCTATTAAATGGTATTCGGTGGCAACAGATGGAACAGCTTTAGCCTCAACTACGGCGCTTGTAACGGCAACGTATTATGCTTCCCAAATGGTGAACAGTTGTGAAAGTACACGGACAACCGTAAATGTCACCATTAACCCAGTCACCTCTGCTCCCACTTTCACTACTACTTACACCCCGTTGTCATTAAGCGGTTTTAATGCCGATGTTGTGGCAAACGGAACAAGTGTAACTGCAAGTACTACACATGATTTTGATGGAGGAGGCGCCTATTTATTAGCGTCAGATTTTACACAATATGGAATACCTTCGAGTTTTTTACCCAATGGCGGTAGTTTTACAAGCTTGAATACAGCTAACTTACCCTATCAATTGGCAAGTTACTCCGCAAACAATTCCTTACGACTAACGAACGGTCAAGCGGGAACTTTAACCCTAAATAACTCGACAAAAGCAAGAAGTATCGCTATTCTAGGAGCAAGTGGAAATGGGAATGCCATAGCTACTTTTACCGTTGTTTTTACGGATAACACAACCCAACAATTTGCCAATCAAACAATTTATGATTGGTTTTCAAACCCTAATTTTGCTATCAAAGGAATTGGACGTATTGATGCAAATACATTAGACCCAACCACAGGTTCTGAAAATCCACGACTTTATGAAACGATTCTTGAGATAGACCCCTCTAATTATGGTAAAACAATTGGTAGTATAACGGTAGCTTGTACTTCTGGGCCAGGAATACTAAATATAATGGGTGCGACAAGTAGTTTTGTTTCAACTATCAATACCACCTTCTGCAATGCTGCTACCGTAGCTGACTTGGGGATGAAGACTGCAACTGGGTCAGTTACGTGGTATGCCGACAATACTACAACAACCCCAATGGCAGCAACCGATGCCCTTGCAACCGGAACGTATTATGTTTCCCAAACAGTCAATGGCTGTGAAAGTGCAAGAACAGCCGTAAATGTCACCGTAAATGTATCCACCGCCCCCACCGCCTCTGCACAATCTTTCTGTGGAACAGCTACGGTTTCTAATTTAGTCGCAACGGGAACAGCTATTAAATGGTATTCCGCAGCAACAGGCGGAACGGCACTCGCAGCAACTACGGCGCTTGCAACCGGAACGTATTACGCTTCGCAAACAATGAACGGATGTGAAAGTGCGAGAACATCGGTTTCAGTTATAGTGAACTCTGTTCCCACAGCTCCCACAGCTGCGAGTCCACAGGTGTATGCGGGTTCATCGACTATTGGGAATTTAATAGCTACAGGCACAGCTATCCAATGGTATTCCGCAGCAACAGGTGGCACTGCATTGGCAGCAACTACGGAAGTAACAGACGGTGCAACTTACTACTCATCCCAGATTGTAAATGGATGTGAGAGTACAAGAACAGCAGTAACTCTAAGAAAAATTAGTGAGGCATCCCAGACCTCCTGTTCGCCTGCAACGGTTGCCACGTTAGTAAGTACACCGAGCAGTGGAGCAACGGCACGTTGGTTTACTAGTGCTACGGGCGGTACAGCATTAGCCAGTACAGAGACAGTAAATACTGGAATCTATTATGTAGAGCAAGAGAATCTTGCATCTACAATCCCATTAGGTTCAGGGTTTTCTCAACCATTTGGTGTAGCAGTACAATCGGACGGAAAGATAATCGTAGCAGATAATAGAAATGATGACATCAAACGAATGAATGCAGATGGAAGTAATATTATCACCTTAGGTTCAGGGTTTAATAGACCAGCAGCTGTTACAGTCCAATCAGATGGTAAAATTTTGGTGGCAGACTATGGAAACGGTGTCGTCAAACGAATGGATGCGGATGGAAGTAACATTGTCACTTTAGGTTTCGGATTTGTACTTCCCATAGGAGTAGCGGTTCAAGCAGATGGGAAGATTTTGGTGGCAGATTATAATGACATCAAACGAATGGATGCAGATGGAAACAACATTGTTACCTTAGGTTCAGGATTCAATCAACCAGCGGGAGTTGCCGTACAGTCGGATGGGAAGATAATTGTAGCAGACAACCGGAATAATGCCATTAAACGCATGAATGCAGATGGAAGTAACATTGTCACCTTAGGCTCAGGGTTTACTTTACCATTTGCGGTGGCAATTCAATCGGATGGCAAAATTTTAGTAGCTGATTACAGTAATAATGCCATCAAACGGATGGATGCAGATGGAAACAATATCACTCTACTAGGTTCAGGATTTAGGAATCCAACTGGAGTTGTAGTCCAATCGGATGGGAAAATTTTGGTAGCAGATAATGGAAACAACGCTATCAAACGAATTTCTAGTGCTTTTTCAAACCGTGTAGCAGTAAATATCACCGTAAATGTACCCACCGCCCCCACTGCATCTGCACAATCTTTTTGTGGAACGGCAACTGTGGCAAACTTGGTCGCAACAGGCACAGCTATCCAATGGTATTCCGCAGCAACAGGTGGAACGGCTTTAGCATCAACTGCGGCACTTGCCACCGGCACGTATTACGCTTCGCAAACGGTGAATGGTTGTGAAAGTACGAGAACATCCGTTTCAGTTACGATAAATGAAATTCCAACCGCTCCCACAGCATCGGCACAGAGTTTCTGTGGTACTACTTCTACGATAGCAAATTTGGTTGCAACGGGTAGCAATATCCAATGGTATTCCGCAGCAACAGGTGGAACGGCTTTAGCATCAACTGCGGCACTTGCCACCGGCACGTATTACG
>JBKBRQ010000143.1:0-6923 GCA_046292055.1 Spirosomataceae bacterium
GAACCATTTTCCAGCAAGACCAGACGGTACTACCTGTCCAAAATTCTGAATTGTAGAGCCTTGTGGATATATATCTTTTTCAAAAAGAACTACACTTAGTCCCTTCAAAAGCGCATGATACGCATGAAAAGCCCCCAAAACGCCACCTCCTACGATAGCTAAATCAAATTTTTTCATATTTATCGAAACTGAATTTATGCAAGTGATTGAATAACAGCGGGGAGTTCGCCTAGATGTTGGAGAAATCCGTCGTTCGGGAAATCGTATAATTGCTTTTGTGTATGTGTCCCGTTTATTACGCCCAAACTGAGGCGTACGCCCGCTTTTTTCCCAGATTGTAAGTCAGAAGGTGTATCGCCAACATTTATGACGGCCTTTTTATCCTCTATGCCAAGTTTTTCCATAGCGCGATAAATCATAAAAGGTTCGGGTCTTCCTTTTTCAACTTCGTCAGAGGCGACAGATACATCAATACGTGCTTTGCCAGAAGTATTCAGATACGTATCATCTAGTCCTTCCAACCAGCCTAATTTTTGTAAAATAAGATTGGTTACTTTGCGATAGAAACCCGTTGTCAAGGCGATTTTGATGTTATTCTCACGTAAAAATTGAAATGTTTCCAAGCATCCTTCGGTTGGAAAAATGGGTTGTGTTTGGTAATGATTTTCAAGAATATACGTAAACGCATCGTAGCTCACAAAGACGTTTTCTTGGTATTCAGGATGGTCTTTCCCTATTTTTTCTTCCCATAATAACCGAAAAGCCTCTATTTTGGAATATCCTTGAAGGCTCAAAATTCTGTTTTCTGATACAGATAAACCGGTTTCTTTGCAAGCTTGTGCAAAGCACTTTTCTACTTCGTGTTGGTCTTGAACGGTTGTACCAGCCATATCAAAGACAACCAATTGAATGGGATTTTGCATAAAAAAAGGATTAAAATATAAAAAAGGGGAGGAGAAAATCTCCTCACCCTTTGAAAAATACTATATACTACTTTACAAGTACTTATTTAAGCAACCAAGGCTTGTCGTTGATGTCGTCTTTTCCACCAAATTGACTTTGGATAGCTGCCTTGTAATTCGAAACATTGGTTGTTCTTTCTGAAATCGGATATTGCCAACGGAGTGCAATACGTCCTGAATTTCCTGTACCTACGCCTGTATAAAAAGTCGGATAACCTGTTCTTCTCCAGTTGAAATACGCTTCCATCCCGGAGTTCATAAAGAAGGCTACGTACTTCTGTGTAAGAATATTCTCCAATCCTTTTTCGCCTGACGTATATTTCACATTGGGCTGTGCATAGTAAGTGTCAAATTGAAAATTGACGGTAAAAGTCGCAAAATCGGCCGCGGTTCTTCCACCCGTTTTGGAGTATGTCATGGTATTTGTACCTTCTTTGATGCCGTAAAAATCCATCGAAGCCTTGATTCCTTTTTTGTACCAATCTTCTGCACTTCCTGTCGCCCACCCTCTGTGATATGCCTCTGCAATGTTGAAACACATTTCTGCATAGCTGATGAGCGCTGTTGCTTGGCCTACATAATTCGTATAAAAACGATTTCTGTTTTGGAATGAATAAATGCCTGGTGCAAAGCCTGCACCGTTGTCTTTTCCGGCGTTGAACGACATATCTCCCAAATCTTCGCCTGAACTAGCACCCACATACGCCGTGAAATCGGAGGGAAGTTTTCCGGCTTTCAAGGCTGCACCTGCTGGTTCACACGTCACCATAACACGCGGGTCTTGGCGGTCAACGAGTGGTTGCACATACGCCTTCGACATATTTTGGCGCGTTGCATCAAACCCGAAATTATCTGGATTTGACGGATACTTATTAAATACATTCGAAACAAAAGCGAGGTCATCCGCATTGGAAGAAGGCAACGGATATTTCGTTGGATTCGACATGATTTCTGCGAATTTCGCCTTGATATTCAAGCCTGATTCATTCTCTTTTTGACTTAATTCAAGCAAAAGACGTACATGAAATGCATTCACAACTTTTTGCCATTTACGCACATCTCCATTGAAATAGAAATCACCAGCAACCGTATTTTGTCCTTTCGCGATGAGTGAAGTCATGTCTGCGTTTGCCTCTTCACACCAAGCCAACATTTGGACATAAATATCCTTTTGTGAGTCATACGCTGGAGAGAAGTTTTCGATACCAGCCAAGGCTTGTTTCATGGGTAAGTCGCCCACTCGTTTGGTCATTTCATCAAAGAAAAAGGCACGGAAAAACTTACCCAGTGCACTATAAGGATTCACAGGCTCTGCTCCTGAACGAATCGCTTCCTCCTCCATTTTGACCACGTTTTTCAGGGTAAAATAATGGTTAGGCATTTCCGTCCAAGTATATTCATTTGTAGAATAATAGTTGTAATTGGAGCAGTAAAACTGATTCCAACGAGAAGCTGCGCTAAAAGGTCTTCCGGTATTTTGGTACATGTCTGACTCAATACCCTGAAGAACCAAAGATGAAGGCACATTTACGGGGCGGTTAGGGTCTTTTTCTAACTCAGCGAATGGCGTGCTGCAACTGCTTAACCAAGCACTCGATACCAAAAAAGCAGCGGATAAAATAGTTTGTATTTTCATAAAAGATTTCAATTAATTAGATGAGTAAATAAGGTCAATTAGAAAGAAATATTCACATTGATACCATATCTACGTGTCGAAGGAGTTTGCATTCCTGAGCTACTGCCATTGACATATTGATTGAGGTCAATGTCTTTCTTTTCAGCGAAATAAAATAGATTACGACCTACCAGTGAGACAGAAATTTGTTGGAAATTACGGCCAATCATGCTTTTAGGAAGAGAATAACCAATCACTACTTCACGCAACATACCAAATGAGCGGCTCATCAAGTTTCCTTCGTCTGTATTGTAATAACGGCTTACCCAGTCTTGCAAAAACTGCTTGGTTGTGTTTGGCGTGAAAGCCAATTCACCATAATTTGTGATATTTCCGTCTGCATCAAAATTGATACTTGCTCCATTTGATACTTGTACTCCCGGACCAACGTAGCTACGAACGCCCAAATAATCTTGGTAACGTGCTTCTCCCATTGCCCCTTGGATGGTTTCAATGTGGCGACCTCCACGGAACGTTTGGCGTTGTACATAATTAGAAATAACGCCCCCGATACGTCCATCAAATTGGAAACTCATGCTTAGGTTTTTGTAACCGAACTTATTGTTAATTCCGAATACGAAGTTAGGATTGATGTGACCCAAGAATTGACTTACAGGAGAATACACAGGGCGACCCGACGCGTCGTTGATGATTTCACCTTCTGGCGTTTTGGCAAAGGTACGTCCATAGAATTTATCTAGGCGATCTCCTACTTTGAAGAAATTATTCAATGATTCTACACCTTCGTAAATTTCGGTCAAACGTTCTTGGAAAGTCGAATAATTGGCTACAATATCCCAGTTTAAGCCTCCTTCGTTTTTGAGCGGAGAGCCTGATAACGTAAGTTCAAATCCTTTTTTCTGTGTTTTGATACCGTTCACGAGCGCAGCAGAATAACCAGAGGCAGATGAAATCGGTAGAGAGAAAATCCGTGGGCCTTCGTCGGAGATGAAATACGTAGCATCCAAACCAATTCTATTTTGCAATATCCGGAAGTCCAAACCAAATTCTGTTTGTGACGTTGAGCTTGGCTGCAAACCTGGGTTATTCAACGTATTTGTATAGAATGCGGCAGGTTGATTGTTGTAAGCCGTTGGAGTTGTATAAACGGCTGAGTTTTGGTACGTTGGGCCGTCATACGGTGAAAAATACTGGTCGCCATACCCGATAGGATACGAAGTTACTGGCGTTGCCCCAATTGTTGACTGTGTTAAACCGTCTTTCACATTGGCGTATGAACCTCTCAATTTGAAGAAAGAGATAAAGGAAGGAAGTTCAAGATAATCTGAAATTACAGTGGAAAGTGCCGCCGATGGATAGAAGAACGTATTATTTCCGGCTGGTAAAGTAGAAAGTTGATCTACGCGTCCTGTTGTGGAGAGTGTCACAAAATTCTTATATGTAAAGTCTGCTGAATAATACGCCGAGTTAACACGCATCGCGGAGTTGAAGTTCGCCACACGCGCTGGATTTGCCGAGTTAGCAAAGTTGTACAAACCAGGTACATTCAAATAGTCTGTTGTCCCAAATTGTGAACTGTATTCGAATGTCCGGATGTTACCACCTGCCCAGATTTTAGCATTTAAGCCCGTAGCCAAATCTTTGTCAAAACGGATTAAAACATCTGTGTTATTTTCAAATAGATTTCTTCGGTCTTCGCGGTAATCGCCACGTCTTTCATCACGCCCATACGAACCTGCTGAGTACGGAAACTTCTCATTTCTGAACAAATTCCAAGTAGTTACTTGTGTTCTCAACATAACATCTAGGTAATCCGTCAATTTATACGTCATGGAAGCCTGTCCAACTACGTCTGTTTTATAATGACCTCTCAACCATTCATAACTCATGAAATACGGGTTGTTGTAGCGCTGATATTCGGCATAAATTTGCTGAATACCCTCTTTACCTGGCTGCCAATAGTTGCGCATATCGTCCACGTCCCAGTCTGCACCTGCCCAAAGTACCATGTTATAAATGATGGAATTTGGCCCGTAATTTACATCAGGGAAATTGGGTGAATATTGACGGTTATACTGCAATCCAGAAGCAAACGAAAGTTTTTTCGAGAATTGATAATCCGAAGTAACATTAAAATTCGTGATGTTCAATTGTGTATTGGGTACAATTCCTTTTTGGTACGTGTGTGAACCAGAGAAACGCAAGTTGTATTTTTCTCCGCTAGAAGCGATAGAAACGTTATTTGTAGATAGAATACCCGTTTGCAAGAAACGTGTTAGATTGTCTTTTCCACGTGCGATGTAAGGTGTCGGAATCCGTTGTCCTGTGACAGGGTCAATGGGACTATCGTACTGAGGAATCGGCTGGCCTTCAAAGCGAGGACCCCAACCACCGTCGTAGTCACCGTCATTTAATCCGCCTCCTTTACCATCGACAAAAGCATATTTCCCGTGGTCTCCCGGGCCGTATTCATCTTGTACTTTGGGAATGGCATAAAAACCATTATCCAACATGGTTGAAGAATTAAAATCTACTGAAAAACCTCTCTTGTCTTTCGTTCCTCTTTTTGTGGTAATCAAGATAGCGCCATTTTTACCTCTAAAACCATACAAAGCAGAAGCAGAAGCACCCTTCAAAACAGAGTACGTTTCAATATCATCTGCACTGACGTTCCATGTATCCGAATTAACGGGTACACCATCAATGACAAATAAAACATCCGAATTTCCACGCAATGAAATCACGGGACGTCTTAGGAGTTCGGGCTGCGCACCGATGGTCAAACCAGCTACTTTTCCTGCTAGTGCATTGATGGCATTGGGCTCTCTTGCTTTGATAACCGAGCTACCATCTAATGACTGAATAGCCACCCCGATTCGACGAACATCTTTTTTGATGCCTAGCGCGGTAACAACTACTTCATTCAATGCTTGTGCATCTTCTGCTAAAACAACCGAAAGAACCGTTTTATTTCCAACAGTCACTTCTTGAGCTACGTACCCAATAGACGAAATAACTAAAATGCTTTTGTCAGATGGAACCCGAAGACTGAACTTCCCTTCTACATCTGATGTCGTTCCTTGGTTTGTTCCTTTTAATAGGACACTCGTCCCAGGAATTACCTCGCCACTTGCTGTTTTAACGGTCCCTGATACCGTTTGTGCCGATTGAGCTTGTACTATCTGTGTACTGCTCAATACGCAAAATAGCATACAAATCCCTAATACTTGTTGGAATTTGGCACGCACTACTTGTACTTGTTGAATCATTTGAACTGAATTTAATTGTGAGTGTTTTTCTTACTCGACTTTTCGTCTCATAAAGATTGGGCACAAAATAACAGTCTTCAAAACACCAAGTTATTATCTAAAAATGAATGAATAGTTATGCTTTACAAGGACTTATTTAATTTTTTTAATATTGAATTAATGCAATTTTTGCATCTGATAACTTCGACCTCTTATTTAGAATTATTTAATCTGTTTAACGTGGTTAAAGATTATCATTTAATGAATTTATTATTCAAATTACTTCATCTATTTCTTCCATAATAACTAAAAATGGCACTTCGCCAGCTTGATAAAGTGCCATTTTTTATAAATTAAACAAAATTTTTAATGACGGATAATTTGCCCGTCTCGCATTTCTATAATACGGTCAGAGGCATCGGCAAAATCGTTGTCGTGTGTAACAGCGATGATGGTCTGCCCGAAGTCAACGGATAATTGTTTGAAAATATCAAAAACCATCTTGGCATTCTTGCTATCAAGGTTTCCTGTTGGCTCATCGCCCATGATAATCAGTGGGTCATTGATGAGTGCCCGAGCAATGGCAACTCGTTGCTGCTGCCCACCCGAAAGTTTGGAGGCGGGCTTCAATGCTTGGTCTTTCAAACCTAAAATATCCAACTTTTGGTACGCACGTTCTTCAATCTCTTGCCGGCTGTATTTGCCTAACTTCAAAGCAGGAATCATGACGTTTTTGAGGCAACTGAACTCTGGCAACAAATAGTGAAACTGAAAAACAAACCCGATTTTCTCGTTCCGAATAGCCGCAAGATGATCCAACGCACTACCTGTCAATTTTTCCTCGTCAATCCAAAGAGTGCCGTCGTAGTCTGTATCCATGGTAGATAAAATATAGAGCAAGGTGGACTTTCCGCTGCCAGACTTCCCGATTAACGTCAAGAACTCGCCTTTATCCACCGAGAAGGAAATATCATTCAATACCTTGAATTTTTCAATAGACGCAAAGATAACTCAAATAACGGCTACAGGTTACGGCAATATCACGACAGCTTTACGACAACAGATCCGCTGTGCTTT
>JBKBRQ010000144.1:0-6855 GCA_046292055.1 Spirosomataceae bacterium
GTGAGTAGTTGATACAGGCCATTTATAAATAGTAGATAATGCAATGGTAAACGAAGCAACTAACTCAGCAGAAGCACCTTGTGCATACGTTAGGTGAGATTTACCAATTTTTTCACCGACAGTCACCACGATTCTTTTCCACCCAATCATCGTTCCAAGACCTAGTGAAAGTGAAATCATTAAAATAACCCAAAAAGGGGCATAATCTGTGTAAGCACGAATCCCATTTTCTTCTTCAGTAGCCAACTTTTTGAGCGTCTTTTTATCCGCGTCGCTTAGCTGGATAGATTCATTATCTACAATTTTCTTTATGTTGCTGCTGATTAAAAGCACATCTTTACGAAGTTCCAAATTGTCTTTATCACTAAACTTTGCTTTACCCGATAATAACTTAAGCTCAGCTACTTTCTCCCTAGTTGTTGTAATTCGGTTAATATCAGCTTGCGACAGATAAGTTGTATCAATTTTGTTCGTAATTTCCTCAATTTTAACCATGCTAGGTTTTAATTGACCCAAATCACTGTTTGGATTAATCGAGAAGTACGAAGGCAATATACCAATTAAGATAAGCATCATTAGACCAATTCCTTTTTGTCCGTCGTTCCGGCCGTGGAAAAAGCTTACAAGTGTACACGTAACAATCAGGGACCAACGAATCCAAACAGGAGGTTTTTGGTTTTTCTTTGGCTCTGAGGTGATTTGCTGACGAATTTCTTTGGAAACAGAGTTACGAATTACAAACATAAGTATCACAGCTAATGTAAAACCAATGAGCGGCGCTAAAAATAAGCCTGTAAAGACGCTTTTTGCTTTATCCCAGTTAATAGCAGCCACACCCATCGTATTATCTGGAAGCAATGCATAACCTAAGCCAACGCCTAAAATCGCACCAATAAGTGTATGTGAACTGGAAGATGGAAGACCAAAATACCATGTTCCGAAATTCCAAATGATGGCGCTTAAAAGCAATGCCAAGACCATAGCGATACTTTGGTATACGTTTTGGTCAATCAAAAGTTCGACGGGGAGTAGATTTACGATACTCAGCCCGACTCCTACCCCACCGGTGATTACCCCGACGAAGTTCATGATGCCTGACCAAACAACAGCTTGTGTTGGTTTCAAGGAATTGGTGTAAATAACAGTAGCCACGGCATTTGCTGTATCGTGAAAACCATTGATAAACTCAAAAGCACAAGCCGCGACAATGGCTATGGTGAGAAGTATAAAAATGTCAAGTTCTAGTCCAAACATAAGAATTGAATTAAGTGAATTTCAGTGATTTCATATTGGTGGTGCAAATTTGTACTTATTTTAGTTAAGCCCCAACCCCGAAAAGGTCTTCTTGTGTTATCAAATGGTTAATTTTTATAAAAAAGCTGTTTATTCCTTATTTTTGATAGCTAATTGACCACATGCGGCATCGATATCTTTTCCACGACTCCGACGTACATTTACGATTACTCCGCGACTTTCTAAAAATCCTGCAAAGTTTTCAATGGCTTTGGGGTCTGCATTCACATACTTCGCCTCAGCAATGGGATTGTACTCAATGATATTTACTTTGGAAGGGACCTTTTTGGTAAATTCCCAAAGTTCTCTTGCATCACTTATTTGGTCATTGAAACCATGGAACACAATGTATTCCAGCGTAATTCGATTTTGTGTTTTGGCGTAAAAGTAGCCTAGTGCCTCCGCCAGATTCGCCAAACTATTGCTTTCATTAATCGGCATAATTTGGTTTCGTTTTTCATCGTTCGCAGCATGAAGCGAAAGCGCCAAATTGAATTTCACCTCGTCATCGGCTAGTTTCTTAATCATTTTTGCAATACCTGCCGTTGAAAGCGTGATTCTACGCGGAGACCAATTGAGTCCCTCTGGCGAGGTAATCTGATGAATAGACTGCAATACATTAGCATAATTCAACAAAGGTTCGCCCATTCCCATATAGACGATGTTTGTCAAGGGTGCTTGGTAATGTTCTTCTGCTTGTTTTTTTATCAAAACAACTTGGTCATAAATTTCTGCAGCATCCAAGTTACGCTCTCTATTCATGTAACCTGTTGCGCAAAACTTACATGTGAGCGAACACCCTACTTGCGATGATACGCAGGCAGTCATTCTATCATCTGCTGGGATAAGTACGCCTTCAACGAGGTGCCCATCGTGCAAACGAAAGCCCGACTTAATCGTTCTATCGTTACTTATTTGGCTAGAAGAAACTTGTACGGGGTAAATAGCAAAATTTTCTTCTAAAAACTCCCGTGTTTTAACGGATAAGTTTGTCATTTCTTGAAACGAAGTAGCTGACTTCTGCCAAAGCCACTCCCATATCTGTTTTGCCCGAAATGCTTTTTCGCCAGAATCCACCAAAAACTGCTTAATCTCTTGGAAACTAGCTTCTCGTATATCTTTTTTATTCTTTTTCAAAACCCAATTTTTTTACAAAATTCCGAAATATATCGCATACCAACAAAGAATTGGTCATTAATAGCCAATCAAGAAGTAACCTTGAATTGGAAAACATTGAATTATTCGACAAAACCATTGTCTAATACCAAGAGTTACGTATATTTCTGTGCATTCATGGAAAGGAATCTGAAATGAGCTGTTCGAACAACTTTAATGTCCTATTTACATGAAATACGTAAGTATACAATTCATTTTTTTATTCATCTTCATAACTGAAAGTTTAGGGCAAAAAAAGACAAACGAACCCGTCCCTTTTGGCTACCATTTTACGTCCAAAAAGCAAAAAGTCGCACATATTCCTTTTGAAATACATTCGAATTTACTTGTCTTAAAAGTCACTATTGACCAATCCGATACTTTACGTTTTATCCTTGATACAGGTGTTAGTTCTACCATCATTACAGACCCTGAAGTGGCACAAAAGATTGGCTATAAGTATGTTAGAACGGTTGCGATTACTGGTGCAGGAGAAGGAGAACCGCTCATGGCTCAGGTTTCGATTGGACATACGCTCCGGCTTGGAGACGTTCAGGCATTCCAGCAAAATTTGGTGGTTCTCAACGAAGACATCTTGCACCTTTCAGATTTCATGGGTATTCAGATTCACGGAATTTTCGGGTATGATTTATTCAATACCTTTGTCGTGACAATTGATTACGAGAACAAAGAACTCTTTTTACGTTCCAATGAATCGTTCTCGCCACGCCCAAGAAGGTACGGTCATTCTTACCCAATGACTGTCACGCAAAGTAAACCCTACATTGAGTCTATGTCCATTTCGGTCGTAGATACAGCAGCAAAACCTGTTCGTTTGGTTATAGATACGGGTGCTGGTCACGCACTTTTATTGAATCAAGAAAGTGAAAACGGTACATTACCATTACCCCCCAAAGTGATTCGGGCGAATCTAGGACGAGGGTTAAACGGAGATATCAGCGGCCATGTGGGCAGGGTACATACTGTAAAAATTGGCTCATTGAAATTACACAATGTACTTGCTTCTTTTCCTGATGAAGCGTCTTTTGGTAATAAGTTTATTGCCCAAGAACAAAGCAGACAAGGAAGTGTAGGAGGCGAGTTTTTGCGTAGGTTCCGCGTGACATTCGATTATCGTGAAGGAAGACTATTTCTTAAACCCAACAAACCACGGGTACGAGAGCCATTTGAGCATGATATGAGTGGGCTTGAAATTCGAGGAAAAAACAAGGATTACAGCCAAGTTTATATCCAAAAAGTAGTGATGTCATCTCCTGCTGATGAAGCAGGTCTGCAACCCGGTGACGAATTAGTATTCATTAATAATCAACGAATTACAGACCTGACACTCAGCGAGATATATAAACTTTTATCTAGCAAAGAAGGAAGAGAAATTGAGTTATTCATACGCCGAAACGAAGAAGTCATCTTTACGTATTTTCGGCTTAAAAGATTTATTTAATTACCATTTAACTCCAATACTTATTCCACCGGTCACTTGTACACCATCTCTCTGAATCACATTATCTATTGCAGTTCCTAGACCATTGTAATATGTGTATTGCCCCGCATTCCCACCTGACTGTTCCTTCGAAATCACGTTTGTATCCAAAAGTCGAATTCCTGCGCCAATAGAAAAGTCCAAATACAAGTATTGAAACATCGTAAACTGAAGGCCAATATTTATGCTCGGTGTAACACCAATGTACGAAATCTTACCTCGATTAGTTAAAATACTTGGTCCAAAAGTAGATGCATTCGTTCGTGAGTAATCAAAAAAACTCTTATCGAAATCATTCATTGAACAATCCATTTTGAGCGTTGGTGCCCAATAAACACCCAAACTACCATAATTATCCAACCATGTTCCTTTTTCTAAACGTGTAAATGCAGGCACATACATACGTCTTTCTATCTGTCCTGTTAATCCACTCCACTTGCTAAAATTAGTAATCGATTCATTCTGTCCGTCAATAGTCGCACTGCTACTCATTGCCTCATTGCTATATCGAATCCCTAAAATAACATTGGTACTTCGTGTCTTTTCTTTGTTGAACATCTCTGCACCAAACGCCATTGAACTTGTAGCCAGCGGAATGGGATATAACTTCAAAAGTACCAATTTTTCAGGTTCTTTATCTTGTGCAAATGTCTGTGAAAATTGGCCTAGAAGTAGTCCTATGGCCAAAAGCATTGTAGTAATTTTGTGTATCTTTGTTCTCATTATTTTATTAATTTATATTCAAATGTAAGTATAGTTTTTCATATAATCCGTACCGTTCATCCATTCCTATTGCATCTACTCAAAAACGTTCATCATCACACCAAATTTATCTAGACAAATGAAATCAAATAAGCTCTTTTTACTTCTTGTATTTCTTGGCATCAGTTACTTTTTATATCAAAAGGAAAGTCCAGAGAAGGCAAATCCTTTGTCAACGGAAACGACTGGAGAGAATCCCTACAAAGCTACAAAGTCCCGTATTGAGTCCAAAGTGGGCGAGGCTGAGAGCTTACTAGAGAAAGGAAAACAAACTCTGGAAGCCGTCAATGAAGTTAAAAAGGCAGTAGAAAACACCAAATCCGCCATGCGTGGGGGAAAGACGAAAACTAGTATCGTCCCAACAGAAGACTTTTTACCCCCCGTACTCAAAAACGAAGAATTGGTCATCAAAGCGAATTATGCTTTAAGTTATAGTGAAAAACACGAACAAGCGGTCTGGGTTGCCTACTTTCTCCGTAAAGAACATGTTATTGGCCAGGCGAATCGCGACGGAAGTTCATTTATTCCGGATCCTGCAGTTTCTACACAAACAGCGGTAACTTCTGACTACACACGAAGTGGTTACGACCGTGGACACTTGGTTCCTGCTGCTGACTTCAAATGCTGCCAAGATTTAATGGACGAAACATTTTACATGAGTAATATCAGCCCACAAGCTCCTGAGTTCAATCGGGAGATTTGGGAACAATTGGAATCTCAAGTAAGACAGTGGGTGCGTCGTGACAAAGAATTACTTGTAATTACGGGCTCAGTTATTGGTGAAAGACCAAAAAAAATTGGTAATAAAAACAAAATTTCTGTCCCAACTCACTTCTACAAAATTTTGGTTTACCAACCTGACCAACTAGAATCTGCTCGTATGATTGCATTTCTCCTACCAAATAAGGCAAGTTCTACTAAAAAATTAAGTGTGTATGCCAAAAGTGTCAAGGAATTAGAAGCATTTACGGGAAAGGATTTCTTTTCAAACATGCCCAAAAATTGGCAATACAAACTAGAAAAACAGAATAATTGGATTGACTGGGCTAATTAAGTACACTAAACTATGCAATCCTTGAAAATAGACTATTTACAGTCGCTTCTTCGTTCGCTCAGAGAGAATTTTTCTTTGGGCGACGAATTTAAAAAATCAATCCATGAACAGTTCACTGACCCTAGAGAAAAACAACTTTTATCAGAACAGCTAGTTTCCTTGGTCAAAAACAGAAAACTAGTCGCTCTACTTAGTGAGGTAGGTATAGACGAGCAAAAAGGATTTGTTGGGGAAATGAGTTCTCGACTTATCTATAAGTTTCTGCCACCAATTTTTTCAGATGCTGAGTTTACCAAGGTTATTCAACTTTACTTCTATAAAAAAGACGATTTTAAATGGCTAGAGGCTATTTCACAAGAAGATTTAGCTTCCTTTTTTTTATCCTTGCCAACAGAACCCTTTTTGAGTATCCAGAAACATCTTGAAAAAGAATTTGTCAACACCATTTACGTACTTGCTCATAAAGTAGCTGCCATTGGCATAGAACAGGAAGTTATTGCGAAGTTACCTCATTTAGACGATTTGGAGTCTCCATTCTTAGGGTTAAGTCGAGAAGTAACCATGTATGTTGAGCGTAAATTAACGGCAACAAACAAAGATACTACTACTGATTTTGGGCAAATTAAAATCATGGTTTCTCAATGTAAGTTTCAAATAAATCTTTTGTACAAGCACAAAGACAAGTTTGGTATTTCGCTGAAAATGACTGTGTTGATTCGTAGATTAGAAAAATACTTATCCCGACTACTCCAACTTCTTTCTTGGTTAGAAGCCAAGACACCAAATGCTAGAGCACTTCTTACAGCTCAAATTTTGCAAGAAATTGTTTACACACAAAATACAAAGTATAGCCTGCGAAGATATGTAGCAGAAACCTTGCAATTTTTATCCTTCAAAGTAGTCGAAAATACATCAAAGACAGGAGAAAACTACATTGCGTCTTCAAAGAAAGAATATTGGAAGTTATTCAGAAAAGCATTGGGTGGCGGCATCATTGTAGCTGTACTTTGTGGTATAAAAACTACAATCTATTACCAACATTTCCCTATTTTTTGGGAAGCCCTTTTTTACAGTCTTAATTACTCTATTG
>JBKBRQ010000145.1:0-1172 GCA_046292055.1 Spirosomataceae bacterium
GAAGTGGACTGCATTGCGAGCCATGGCCAAACGGTTTTTCATGCACCTATTTGGCTGCACGGCTTGCCCAAATTTCCGAATGCTACTTTACAAATCGGTGACGGTGACCACATTGCACAAACCACGGGTATTCTCACTCTTTCAGATTTCCGACAAAAACACTGCGCCGCAGGTGGTGAAGGTGCGCCCCTCGCTGTATATGGCGATTATCTCATTTTTTCCAAGGCAAATGAAAATCGTATTTTATTGAATATGGGCGGAATTGCGAACTTTACTTTTTTGCCCGCTACACTTGAACCCAACGATGTCTTTGCCACAGATACAGGCACAGGAAATACGCTTTTGGATGCATTCGTCCAAAAAACGTGGGGACAACCATACGACAAAGATGCCCACCTTGCTCGGCAAGGAACTGTGTCTTCATCTCTCCTGACACAACTCAAAAAGCATCCGTTTTTTGATCAATCTTTCCCTAAAACGACAGGCCCAGAATTATTTAATTTAACCTATTTGGATGAGGCGCTTCAAACAATCCATGAAATACCAACAGACCAAGATATTTTGGCAACACTTGTTCATTTTTCAGCGGATACGATTGTGAATGCCATAGAAAAAATGCAACATAAGCTTCCGGAAGGTTTCCCGACAGTTCTCTATGCAAGTGGGGGCGGTATGCACAATCCACTTTTGATGGAGTGCATCCGGGAACAACTTCCAGACTTTGCTATCTATCCATTAGACGACTTGGGTATTTCAGGCGATGCCAAAGAAGCTGTCCTATTTGCAACCCTCGCGAACGAAGCACTTGTTGGCGGAAAAACCAATTTTGGCACGCGCCAGGGTGTCCCATCTGTGAGTATGGGAAAAATATCATTCCCTAACTAATTAGTAATGAATTAGTTACTTAAATCAAGATATCCTACGAAGGAAATGGCATCTTTCGTAGGATTTTTTGTAAAAAAATAATTCGTATGCTTGCATAACATTTTTTTATTTATTTACTTTGTAACAGTATGCAAGCATACCATTTACAGTGATTCAATTTTCAACACGATAAAACCTACCCACATGATCTCAACACAAGACAAAGCAGCGATAACGGGTGGAGAGTTTTTAATCAAAGAAACTCCAGCCAACCAAGTATTTATTCCGGAGGAATTTACGGAAGAGCA
>JBKBRQ010000145.1:1182-6817 GCA_046292055.1 Spirosomataceae bacterium
GAGATTTCCTCCGCACAGAAATTCATCCTATTTTAGATAAGATAGACAAAGCAGAGTCACCTGAACTCATGGCCTCTTTACTAGATAAAGCCGGCGAATTAGGTCTTTTAGGGACAGCTGTTCCAGAAGAATACGGTGGATTTGGTATGAACTTCAATACCTCCATGCTTGTCGCTGAAACCCTCGGAACAGGCCACTCCTTCTCTGTTGCTCAATCGGCACATACAGGTATTGGTACTTTGCCTATCTTGTATTACGGAAACGACGAACAAAAGGCAAAATACTTACCGAAATTAGCTACAGGCGAATGGAAAGCGGCTTATTGCTTGACCGAGCCAGACTCAGGTTCTGATGCAAATTCAGGAAAAACCAAAGCAGTTTTAACTCCAGACGGAAAACATTACGCCATAACAGGTCAAAAAATGTGGATTACCAATGGAGGATTTGCAGATGTTTTCATCGTGTTCGCACGTATTGAAGATGACAAAAACCTAACGGCTTTCATCGTTGAAAAAACCTTTAATGGTATCAGCATGAACGAGCCAGAGCATAAATTGGGAATCAAAGGTTCTGACACACGTCAAGTTTTCTTTAACGACTGTTTAGTTCCGGTTGAAAACATGCTTTCTGCTCGCCAAAATGGATTTAAAATAGCTGTTAATATTCTTAATATTGGTCGTATCAAATTGGGTGTAGCCGTTGTTGGTGGTGCGAAAGGTTCATTAGCCCATGCAATCCAATATGCCAACGAGCGCAAGCAATTCGGCATTGCAATTGGTCGTTTTGGTGCAATTAAGCACAAATTAGCAGAAATAGCTACGCGCATTTACGCAAGTGAAACCGCTTGCTACCGAGCTGGACAAAACATTGATGATGCCATCGAAAGCCTTATCGCTAACGGCACAAATGAAGCAGAAGCTAAATTAAAGGGTGTAGAACAATTTGCGATTGAATGCGCGATTACAAAAGTACACGGATCCGAAGCATTGGATTTTGCCGTAGACGAAAGTCTCCAGGTATATGGTGGAATGGGCTATTCAGCAGATGCACCGCTTGAACGCGCGTACAGAGACTCCAGAATCAATCGTATTTTTGAAGGTACAAACGAAATCAACCGCATGTTGATCGTTGATATGTTGCTCAAAAAAGCGATGAAAGGCGAAATGGACTTGATGGGGCCAGCACAAGCCGTTGCAAAAGAAATCATGTCTATTCCAAGTTTTGGATCTGACGAAGACGAAGTTCTTTTTGCAGCTGAGAAAAAAGTATTGGCACAACTCAAAAAAGCTGTGTTGATGATTGCGGGCGCAGCTGTTCAGAAGTTCATGATGAAGCTATCGCATGAGCAAGAAATTTTGATGAACATCGCAGATATGATTATCGAAATTTATGCAGCAGAATCTACGTTGCTACGTGTCGAGAAATTAATTGGTATTAAAGGAGAAGAGGCGGTCTCATTACAAAAAGACATGGCACACATTTACTTGAACCGTGCCGTAGAAGTTTGTCAACAAGCAGGACGTGCAGCCATCACATCTTTTGCAGAAGGTGATGAATTGCGTGTCATGTTGATGGGTCTGAAAAGATTCACCAAAATAGAACCAATGAATTTAAAAGATGCGCGTCGCCGTGTGGCAGATGCGTTATTACAAGAGAACAGATACATATTCTGATAGATTTTCGGCTTAGAATCAACAACTAGAAATCAATAAACCAGCTTCTGCTCTTGGAGGCTGGTTTTATTTTTTTAGGAATTAGCCAATTTTCAAATTTATTGGGTCGGCAAAAGGTATTTCGAATGCTTAAACGAAGACTTCTTCTCTCCTTTCACAAGAATCATGTATTTTTGGGGTAAGTTCTTCATTGGTTTATTAATTTTCAATGTTCTAGCTACATTCTTTATGATGTCAATTGTTGTTCAAGATGTATATAAGTCGTACGGTACGCATACGGCGCTTCAGGGAATCAGTTTTGAAGCAAAAGCAGGAGAAATCATCGGATTTCTCGGACCGAATGGAGCGGGAAAATCAACGACGATGCGTATTCTTACGGGCTATTTGGAGGCAAGCAGCGGAACCGTCCAGATTCAAGGGGAAACGGTACGACCTGACTCCGTGACAACCAAAAAGCACATTGGCTATCTTGCAGAAAACAACCCGTTGTATTTGGAAATGTATGTCAAAGAGTTTCTTTCTTTTTTATGCGACATCCATGGTTTTTCGGCAAGCAAACGAAAAGAACGTATCCAGGCATGTATTGAAGCTGTCGGATTGCAAGAAATGCAACACAAGAAAATCGGTGCTTTGTCCAAAGGATATCGCCAGCGTGTGGGATTGGCACAAGCTATTTTACATGACCCCGCTTTGTTGATTTTGGACGAACCTACTACAGGGCTTGACCCCAACCAACTTATCGAAATCCGTGAATTAATCAAATCTTTGGGGAAAAACAAGACCGTACTTCTGAGTACACATATCATGCAAGAAGTAGAAGCCATTTGTGACCGGATTTTGGTGATTCACCAAGGAAAAATCGTTGCAGATGCTACAAAAGATGCCATCTTAGCACAGGGACTCCGTGTTGAAGATTGGTTTATTTCCTTGACATCCGGAGTGTAGACACACGTGGTCTAGTATATTTTTGGGAAATTCCGAGAAAATAAATATATTGCTAAGGAGAAATTTATTCTCCGTCGTTACCGAAAAACGTCACGAGTAGGCCAACTGTTTAATTCCCCATTTATCTCATGAAGAAATTTACCCTTTCCCTCCTTGCTATCGTCCTGTTTGCATCCTCTTGTAAAAAAGAGATGGCGACTTTCCAGCGTGGGACATTAGAATCGTTCGAACAACCTAAAAAAGTAACTGCCGTTTCAAAAGCAGTAGTTGTAAATGAAGAAATCACTGTAGCCACAGTAATTAATGAGAATCAGGAAGTTTCACAAGTAGCAGAAGAAAATAAAGCTATAAATGAGGAAAAAACAGCTACTGTGATGACCAAAGTATCATCAAAAAGTCGAGCAAACGAACAAGCTGTTCTAAGTCCAACTTCTACTGAGCAAAAACTGACTATCAAAGAGAAAATCGCTGTTAAGGCAGTGAAAAAACAATTGAAGAAAGAAGCAACTGCTCCTCTAGAAGAGGGTAAAAGCCAACTAATTGCCTTGCTTTTAGCCGTATTGGTCGGTGTTGTTGGTATTCACCGTTTTTATCTTGGCTATACAACACAAGGAATTTTGCAATTACTTACAGCCGGTGGTTGTGGCGTTTGGACACTCATTGACATCATCCGAATTGCAACTGGGGATCTAAAACCGAAAGATGGCAACTATACCGAAACACTTTAATTTTTTACGAATCAAGCAAATAGCACTCGTGGGTATTCCATTTATACTCCTTGGTTTACCAGAAAACTATTTGCACGGCAAGGAGTCTATCTGTGTTTCCAAAGTTTTTTTTGATATAGAATGCTACGGTTGCGGAATGGGAAATGCGATTTTTCAGCTTCTTCATTTCAATTTTGAGGAAGCCTATCATTTTAATAAATTGAGTTTTATTGTATTTCCCTTACTCGCCTACACCTATATTTCTGAGATTATTAAAGCATTCACAACAAAAAAACCGATGTAGTCCATGCATCGGTTTTTTTGTATCATTCATTTTTAGGATAATCTTCTCTCCTATTTTACCACGAAAAATAAAACAACTTCATTCAAATCGTTGTACCTTGCTTATCCAATCTGGATAACTATCTCGTATGCAGTTACCTCATTCACAAGGCAGTCAAATTTCATTCAGTGGCTACTTTTTTGACCAAAATCAACAAATAGAGTCACTTTTAGCTTCCTTTTCACCAGAATTTTCGAGACGTATTTACATCGCCGATGAGCGCCCAGTTGCAGAGACACGTGCGCACTTCTCGGCTCTTTCTGTTTTGTCTTTTTCTTCGTCCGCAGAATATTACTTGCGGGAATCGGTTGTGCGTGCAAAACCCGTTTGTGACGCTATTTTACGCACATTTCATCAAGAAAATTCACCTCTTTTGCTCTTCATAGAGATGACATGGGCTGTCCGGACACCATCTGGCGATATTTATCTACGCGAACTACAAGAGGCATTTCAATCTTTATTAGCACAAAATCCAGATTTATCCATCATCTGTCTATACAATGAATCCATTTTATTGGAAGAACAACTTTGGCTCAGTTTATTTGCACACCCTACCATTTTGAATGAGTCGGGCGAAGTACTTGCGAATCCACATTATTTACCTCCGGAACTCCGAAGAAAAAATCAACTCAAACCCCGTTTTTCCTACTGGCTTCAGCAACTCGACCCACAACGAATGCCTACTGCGCCCTCGTCTTCAGGAAATGCAAGCATCGTTTTACAAGATGCTTACCCCTTAGAAAAACCCTTCCAGACGCGTGTCGCACAAGGAAACGAAGGACGTTGGAAAATCCGGTGTTTTGGTGAATTAAGAATCCATCGTGAAAACGGTGAGTTAATCGAATGGAATACCAAAGCGGGCGCAACGAAAAAAATCAAAACATTATTTGCCTTTTTGCTTAGCCGTGGAGACCGAGGAGCCACAGCGGAAGAATTGGCAGATTTACTTTGGCCAGATGCCAACGACAGCGAACAAGCACTTAACCGTTTATATCATGTCGTCCGCTATTTACGGTTGGTTTTAGGCGGAAAACAAGAAACCAAACACGCCTCCTTTGTAGTGCATCAAGGGGCTACATACTATCTTCGTCTGCCATTTGATAGCTGGATTGACCTACCTATGTTCCAAGAATTATGTTTCAAAGGAAATCAATTTTTGAAAGAAGGACACTTAGAACAAGTACGAATTTGCTACGAGTCTGCAGAGCGTTTGTATAGCGGCGATTTATTTCAAGATATACCAATCAAGTATATTGATAGCCAAGAAAACGATTGGTTATGGAGCAGGAGATATTGGTATAAGGAAATGTACCACAAATTATTATACAGCTTGGCGTCCATTTACCGACAAATGGGTGATTTATCTTTGTCCTTAAAATATTGCGACAAAGCCCTTTCAGAAGATCCAAGTTTGGAAGCAGCGCACAAAGGAAAAGATGCTTTCGTTGGCAGCCTCCCAACGTTTTGACGCACTGCATCGGCAATACCGTATCTATGTAGAAACCTGTAAAAAATTCAATAGCGGACAACCGTCAGAAGAAATACGTCAAATTTATTTGAACTTATCCAAAAAAAATTGACTCGTCTTCAATTGAGAGAATGGTTTGACTTCTCCCAGCAATACATGGCTATCCAACTTGGAATTACCCAATCACATTACTCCAAAATAGAAAGAGGTGAATTTGTCGTGCTTTGTCGTCGAATGGAGCAAATTGCGGACATATTTGGAACTTCAGTGGAGGAGCTTACCAACAATCGCTTTGCACAGATTCCTTTCGAGAAATGATACCAAGTAGGGCAGGATTTTTCTCTCAAAAAGTCCAAGAAAAATCTGTATAGAACTCTATTTCGATAAAAATCCCCAAATCTATTTGAATATTTCAAAAAAAAATTAAAAAAATACCATTAAAACCAAAGAAAAACCAAAGAATTATCCATTACGTTTGTTTTGTAATTGTATGAGCACC
>JBKBRQ010000146.1:0-6808 GCA_046292055.1 Spirosomataceae bacterium
ACATAGTCTCTTATGATTTCAATACCTTTTGGTGTCGGTTTAAATCCTTCAAACATATTACTCCCCAAGGCATTTGCGGTGCTTTCTAAGGTTTTTAAGTCCGAAAACTTAACTCCCATTATTGTCAGATTGCTTCTGTCTATTTCTATCGTATTGAACATTTTTTAATCTTTAATACTCTCCAAATTTACAAATTATTTAGGTTAAATTGTTTGTTGTCTGTCGTTTAAAAATGGCTTATTTCCTGCTTTTTTGAAAATCTTCTAATGTATAGCCAATAATCGTCCAAACGGTTTGTTTGATCAAGCCTTGGGCAATAAATCAAGCAGCTATTTCACTAATGTGGATTTCTCTGAGCCATTTGCCCCGATAATTCATACATGGCTATTTTGATTCTACTATCAAAACAAATTGGGGGCAGTCTATTGCCCCCAATTTGTTTCCTATTCCTTCACTTGCAAGACCATTTTGCCGGTATTTGCGCCTTCAAATAGTTTTTGTAATGTATCGTGAAAAGCCCGAATACCGCCTTTTTCAACGTGATATTGTGCGTTTAGCTTCCCTTCTTGAATCCATCCTGCCATTTCTTTGGCGGCACTTCCGTAATTGGCAGCATTATCAAAGACAACAATGCCTTCCATTTTTGCTCGGTTGACGAGCAGCGAAAGGTAGTTTTTCGGGCCTTCAGGACGTGACGTATTGTACTGAGAAATGGCTCCGCAGATAACGATACGAGCTTTTTTATTGATGAGCGTGAGCACCGTGTCCAGAATTTCGCCACCTACATTATCAAAAAATACATCTACCCCCTCAGGGCAAGCAGCAGCAAGACGTTTGCGAAGTGCCCCCGCTTTGTAGTCGATGCAATCATCAAAACCAAGTTGATTTTTCACATACGCGCACTTCTCTTCTCCGCCGGCAATACCGACAACCCGACAACCTTTCAGCTTGGCAATTTGTCCGGCAACACTTCCAACAGCTCCTGCCGCGCCTGAAACAACGACGGTTTCACCTGCTTTGGGTTGCCCGGTATCCAACATCCCGAAATAAGCAGTCATTCCCGACATGCCCAATGTACCCAAATAAACGGGCAAAGGTAAAAAAGAAGGATTGACAGAAACGGCTTCTTTGGCAGGTAGAATAGCTAGTTCTTGCACGCCCAAAGAGCCACTTATGTACGAACCGACCGGAAAATTGTCTGCCGTGGAGGCAATGACTTTTCCGACACCCAACGCCCGCATGGTGTCTCCTAAAGCGACAGGTTTGATATAACTTTTGCCTTCGTTCATCCAACCTCGCATGGCAGGGTCTATGGATAAATAATGTGTTTCTACTAAAATTTCGCCCTCATCAAGCGGTCTTACTGGACAGTTTTCTTCTAGCTGCCAACAATCGGGAGATATGGCACCAAGTGGTCTTTTTACCAATAAAATTCGGTTATTTTGCATGTGTTACTAGGTTGATTTGATGTGTAAAAATTAATTTGTTGGGTTAATGTGTTCTTCAGGTATGGGGTCGTATCCATTCATACGTAGATACAGTTGTGCCAATGCAATGGCATCTTTCTCGCAGTAACGAGCTATTTTTTGCGTGTCTTTCTCTTGGTAATATACGCGGCCAATGTCTTTCCCGGCTATTTCCTCTTTGCTGCTCTGAATCCCGAAAATAGTCATGAGTAATTCCAAAGAAGTATAATATCGGTAGTCTCCAAATTTCCATACATCCATGGTGTCAAGCAAGCTGATTTCCCACGGTTTTTTTCCATGAATACGCAGGATAGGTGGAATCGCCAAGCCGAGTAGGAGCATTCGGCGGCACAGGTAAGGATAGTCAAATTCTTTGCCGTTGTGGGCGCACAAAAGAAGTTGATTACCCGCTTTATGTCGTTGTAAAATCTGGATAAATTGCTCTAAAAGTGTGCCTTCATTTGTTTCTTCTTGCAAAACAGTTGATTTCAAGCACAATCGTTGATTTTCTTCCTCCCAAAAAAAAGCACTGATTCCGATGGATACGATACGTCCGAACTCGGCATATAAATTGGCTTTTTCTTGATATAATTGGGCTGTTGTTTTCTCCGAATCTTTATTGAATCGCGTGGCTTTTGTTTCCCATAATTCTTGCATTTTGGGCGATAATTCGTGGAGATTTTCGTGTGCGGAGACGGTTTCAATATCTATGAATAAGATATTTTTGAGGTAAGCGAGGAACGAAGCATCTGGTTTCATGACTGATATATTATTTTGTATTGAACAGTCAAAAATAATGATTTAAAGTCAAATAACAGATTTTAGAAGGGATAAGGGGCAGATTTCACTTTTGCATTCATCAAGATGGTTTTTTTTCCTGCTGGATAGAGGATATTGACGAGATTTGTTTGGTCGTCAAAGAGTTCGGTAAGCAGTGTATTGACGAAGGTATAGCCTTTGGTTTGGCTTGCGTCGGAAATTTCTACATAGAGCCAAGTGGCGTCTAGTTCGGGTTCGCGGCCTATGTATTCCATCTTCTTTTTGGTCTTTTGTGGCGTGAGAAGACCCCAGTTTTTTTCTAAATACCGAGCAATGATGGCATCTGCTTGTTTATTTGACGCTTCTACATTTACTTTTTTTCCTTGGTTAAAGGCAGTTAAGGCAGTTTCTAAATCATCGGTAAACACACGGATAGTCGCTTCTATTGACCCCGTTTTGGGGTTGTAGCTAAGTTCAGATAACGAAGTATGGAAGTCATGTTTACTCTCCTTTACCTCTAAACGGAGCGAGGTAAAAGAGAATAAAAGAAGACTAATAAAGAGAAAATGAATGGGTTTAAAATCAGAAAATCGCTTTGATGGCATCATTGAACATGATTAGAATTAACAAAGCCAATAAGATAAAAGTACCTGCTTGTTGCGTACGTTCCATGAATTTTTCGGAAGGTTTTTTTCCAGAAACCATTTCATAGATAAGCAAAACGGCATGACCACCATCGAGGGCTGGAATCGGGAGGAGGTTCATGAAAGCGAGTGCCATGGATAAAATACCTGTAATCATCCAGAATCTACTCCAATCCCAAACGCCACCGTACATTTTGCGGGCAATCCCGATAGGGCCGCTCATGGCTTTTCCGGCAGAGACTTCTCCACTGAAAATCTTCTTGAAACCTTTGATATTGTCCGTAATTACACCAAAAGCACGGTTTGAACCTTCCACAAAAGCTTGACCTAGTGTGTAATCTATGTGTTCGAATGCGAGGTTGAAAGACGCATTAAAACCTAATTTTCCTTCTTCTGTAAGCGTAGGCGCGAGTTGAAGTGTATCTGAACCACGCACGACATCTAATTGTACTTTTTTGCTTGCATTTTGATTTGCTAGTTGCACAAATTCGTGGTAAAACTGAATTTCTTTGCCGTTGAGCGCGATAATTTTATCACTCTCTTTAAGCCCAACTTGCTCTGCGGGAGAATCTGGTGCAATGGCTGCGATTTCAAATGTTTGAATAGGTTCGATGAATTTTCCGTCGTAGTCATCCTCCGAAATACTATTTACAAGGTCATTTGGAATAGGAACTTCAACTTTTTTTGTTCCGCGAAGTACCGTGTAGTAATTATTTTCGCCGAGCATGACCTCAGAAGAGCGAATATCGTTGAAGTCTGTGAAGTCTTTTCCAGAAATATCCACGATTTTATCACCCGTTTTGAGTCCCATTTCTTCTGCAAGTGGGTAAGCGACAATTCCTAGTTTATTTACTTCACTTTTCGAGATGAACGTATAGCCTGTTTGGTAAGTAAGTGCCCAAAAAATAGCTACACCCGTGATAACATTGATGATGATTCCGCCAAGCATGACGATAAGACGTTGCCAAGCTGGTTTTGCTCTAAATTCGTAAGGTTGCGGTTCAGATGCAAGTTGGGAAGCGTCTTTGGTTTCGTCAATCATTCCTTCGATGTCCACGTAACCGCCCATCGGAAACCAGCCGAGGCCGTATTCTGTGTCTCCCTTTTTGGTTTTCCAGAGCGCAAAGTTGAGGACATTGGGCATAGGGAATAGAAAGTCGAAGAAGATGTAAAATTTATTTACGCGAATTCCAAACATTCTTGCTGTGATGAAGTGGCCAAATTCATGTAAACCGACCAAGATAGTCAACCCCAATAATAGTTGACCTGCCATAATTAATCCTTCCATTCCTTATTTGTATGTAATTTGTAAGCTGTTTTCTAAGAACAACGGGTTCAATAGTTATGTTCAATAGGTGATTATCTCGTAAAATCGTTCTGATTTAGAAGTGTAATCATGACCAAATTTAGGTAGTTTTTTCCAATTTTTGCCATCTGGTCAGAATACTTTGCGGCTGAGGTTGGTTTTTTGAGAAAGTTATCCGCTATTTGTTCTGTTTGGGAATGAAGTTTTTACGCCTTGTGTTGCTATTAAAACAGCTGATTTAAGCATGACTAATTTTGATTTGATTATTGTGGGTGGTGGCCCTATTGGTTTAGCTTGTGGACTTGCAGCTCAAGAAGCTGGTTTGAGCTATATTATTTTGGAGAAAGGATGTTTGGTTAATTCCATCTATAATTATCCTTCCAACATGACCTTTTTTAGTACATCAGAGCGATTAGAAATCGGAGGCGTTCCTTTTATTTCTGTCAATCCGAAGCCGACGCGGCAAGAAGCCTTGGAATACTATCGACGGGTGGTTGTCAGCAAAAATATACAGATTGAACTGTTTGAAGAAGTCGTTCAAGTACTGCCCAAGGAGGGAAATATGTACCAAGTCGTAACTTCAAAAGGCGTATATGAAACAAAATTTATTGTGGTCGCGACGGGTTTTTACGATATCCCCGTTTCTATGAATGTACCCGGAGAGTCCCTGCCTAAAGTTTCACATTACTACAAAGATCCGCACTTTTATGCACTTCAAAAAGTGGTGGTTGTTGGGGCAAATAACTCTGCGGTGGATGCCGCTTTGGAAACCTGGCGGAAAGGCGCTGACGTTACGATGGTCATCAAGGGAGATAAAATCGGGGAACGCGTCAAATATTGGGCAAGACCGGATATTGTGAACAGAATTGAAGAGGGGAGTATCCGTGCTTTTTATTCTTCCCAAATTAAAGAAATAAAAGAGCAATCTGTTGTGATTACAACCCAAGATGGAGAAGTTGAAGTAGCCAATGATTGGGTGATTGCCTTGACGGGCTACCAGCCCAATCTTCCTTTTTTAGAAAAAATGGGCATTCAACTTGCGGAAGACGCGCTAAAAAAACCAACATTTGATGAACAGACCATGGAAACAAATTTATCCAATGTATTTTTGGCGGGTGTCGTCTGTGGTGGTATGGAAACACACCGTTTATTTATCGAAAACTCACGGATTCATGCAAATTTGATTTTGGCTAGGATAAAAGAATTAATAGCATAAAATTAATTTTTTTAGGTGTAGCATGCGTGTTTATCTAAGCAATCTGGAATTAAATTTTGTTAAACCAAATTGTTTGATGAAGTAAATACTACTTTTTTGTCTTATTTTTGGAAATAAGTACTGATTTTCTGGGTTTGGTCTTATGGAATTTACGACAAAACTGTGACGTGTTTTTACGATTATGCTTCTTTACGCCGCCTTACTACTTTTTATTCTAGCCATTTTAATCATTGTTCGCTCACTAGTGGACAGAAGTAAAGAGTATTTATTAGGCTTGCTCTGTGTTATTTTTTCCTTGTATATGTTGTCTTATCAGGTGCTCTTTTTGCACCTTTCTGTGTATTTTGGGGCAATCTTATTCAATCATTTTGCACCTATTTATTTTTTAATAGGCCCTATTCTACTTTGGTACAGTCAGTATATTATCGGTGATTTACGTCCTTTCAAACTCGTTGATTATCTCCATTTTCTACCTACAATTATTCATTTTTTGGGTATTTTTTCTTACTTTTTTGTTCCTTTTGAGGAAAAAATGCAATTGGTAGAAAGAATTTACTCGGTTGATGGGTATATACTGAAGGTGAAGGTAAATGATTTGTTTTCAATGGGTTTTCTTCATTTAGCACGTTTGCTTTCGTACATAGGCTATGTGGGTTATACCGCTTATTATATTATCTCCAATAGACATCGCTTGAGTAAGTATGTTTTCAATTGGTTACTTTTTTCTATCGTTTTGATTATCATTCAAGTGGCTGCTTTTGCCTTTTTTGCGTATCTTTTATTTCATGATAATACGTTATTAGGTGTGAATGAGCGATCTTTTGCTACAAGTGTTGGATTAATTGAGATTACTTTGGGCTTGATTTGTCTGTTCATTTATCCCTACGAACATATTAATCAAAGGCAACAAAATAATAAAATTGCTCTTGTACCTATAGTTCAAAAAAATATACCTCAGGAATCAACGATAACGTACGATAGTTCACTGAAAGATAAAATTCAAACGTATTTTGAAGAACACAAACCGTATCTGAACCCAGATTTTAACGCACTTGATTTAACGGTCGCTTTGAATGTCCCACAGCATCAAATCTCTGCTTGTCTAAGAAATGATTTCGAGATGACTTTTACCGAATACCGGACAAAGGCGCGAGTGGAGCATGCTGTTCATTTATTATGTTCTGATGAGGCGAAGCGGGTGACGATGGAGGCGATTGGTCAGAAGTCAGGTTTTCACTCGAAGTCAGTTTTTTTCAAATCCTTCAAGGATGTGACGGGTGTTAGTCCTAGTGTTTTTTTGAGGAGTCATTTGGAAGGTTAGTGTGTATTTTGTTTTGTAAACAAAAGGGACTTTCTTCGGAAGAAGAGAGTCCCTTTTTGTTGGTACTGAGTTGCATTTACTTGCTGAGAATGTACT
>JBKBRQ010000147.1:0-6807 GCA_046292055.1 Spirosomataceae bacterium
GAACAATCGTTGTTAAAGTAGCTGAACCTAGAGAAGGTGGCGAAAGACGCGAAAGAAGACCAGGCGGTTTCGGTGGTGGTGGTGATCGTCGCAGCAGCGGTGGTGGCTACGGCGAACGTCGCGATAGATATTAATCTTATCGGAAGTCAATTAAAAAAGGGGAAGCTAGCTTCCCCTTTTTTAATTATTACCCCAACTACGTTGTATCTCTTTCCGAAGCGTGCCAATCGCTACCTTCATTAAATTCCCCTCATCTACTTGTAAAAAAGTAGCCCGCAATAAATCTCTACCTGTTGCCTCTTCACGTAACGTACCTGAGGCAAAATTAAGTTGTGCAATCACTTGGTCTTTTGCTTGTACTACTAACCCCCAAGCCTCCTCAGAAACATACATTTGTTGCACTAAATTATGTGTAAACTCTTGCCGTATCTCTTGCAAAAGTAACTCTTGAAAAGCCATTGCGGGTAAATCCAGCCAACTCGAGTCCAACCGAAAAGCCAATTGTTCCAATGAAATACGCTCCATTAATAAAACAAGACGCTCATATGCTTGAATTTTAACTGGTAAAATCTCCTTTTGATGCATCAACTCTTGCTCTACCCGTTTTAAGTCTGCTCTGTTTTTCCCAATTGCCCGAATAATCGCGTATGCAAATACACCCGTTCCGGCCACTAAAAAGCCGATTTGTAACCAATACATGTTCATTCCTAAAATCTTGTATAAGAGTTGATAAAGTATATCGCAACAAATATGATAAATTTGCCTGATAAAAAAGACAATTACATGATTTTGATTACAGAAGAAGCACAGCAAGCCATTCTCCATTATTTCAATTCGGGCTCTATTCCTCCAGAATATGGGGTTCGAGTAGGTGTTAAAGGCGGCGCATGTTCTGCAAACTACTTACTAGGTTTTGATTTACCCGGCGAACACGACGAAATACATGTTATCCATGAAATCAATCTGATTATCGATAAAAGACAACTCATGTATGTCATTGGCACAAAAATTGACTATGAAGTAACAGGGGGACAATCTACCTTTGTTATTACGAAAGAATAAACTATCGCTCAAAAATAAATGAATGCTCGTCAATATAAGAAGCTTATTTTGCTCTATCTATCTGTATTGACAGCTATTCTCTCGTCAATCACTTGGTTGCTTATTGATAAACCTTTTGATACATCTTACAAAAACCTTCTTTTCGTTAATTCACAACAAGAGCAAATAACTCAATTTGAACGAAACACAGATAGCTTATTACATACATTAGCGGACCAATTTATTCATGATACAAATCACACCCTTCATTCATTTCATTCTCTTTTATTTCAGGAAGAAATAGATGTGTTTACTGATAAGAAACTCCTATTTGGTAACGAACAAAGGTACGTTGACCTGATACGAGTGGATTTTCAAGGTGCTAAAAGCAAAATTATTCGAACAGAAAAAGGAAGTTTATTCGTTCGAAAGCATTCTATTTACGATAAAGGAACAGAATTCATTTTCACCAAGAGTTCTCCTTTTCCTTTTGGACAAATTCAGGCACAACTCAATGATACAGATGGATTGGCCCTGTATAATACAGAAAACATACTACTCGGTTATCTATCGCCTTTGGGCTACCCCTATTCTAGTATCTTATTTATCAACTCGGCTTCCTTTTATCTGCTGCTTATCAGTTTCCTCCTTTTGAGTGCTTGGATTATCCCTTCTAGCATTACATTATATCGCACAAACCAAGTATTCCGATTAGTTATGTATGTGAGTGGGTGGTGTATTGCACTCAAGATAGTCGATTTGGCTTTTGCGTACCGATATCCGATGTACCCTCATTTCCTAACATCTCCATTTTTAGAAGGTAGTTCTTGGCTAAATCCCACGTATCTAAGTAGAATTACGTCAATGGTTTGCTTGACACTTTGGCTAAGTATCATTTCACTAAAGTCACATCGGACAGAAGCATACAAACAACTTACCCGAATAAGCGGAACAAACCAACAAATACTCTCCATTACGTTGCTACTTGTCGGATTTCTTGCAAGCCAGTTTATTACAGAAGAATTAAAAATAATTTATCGAATTTTCGGTATTTCAAGCCAATTCTCAAACCTATTCAGAGAAGATTTACACTACATAACCCTCCTTATTTCTATTCATCTGGTCGGAATTTTATATTTTCTATTCCTTCATCCCCTTTTCGTGTTATTTAATGCTATTAATAAAAACAAGATACAGGCCTATTTAGCAATGGCTACAAGTAGTTTGTGTTGGTTTTTAATTTTATCATTTAGTCAAATAGAAAATCAGACATCTTTACTTCTTCTTATAGCTTGGGCTATCCAATATACGTTCAATTTACCACAAGGTTTCTATAGCATTCGGCACAAAACTTCTTTTTACACGATTACCATCATTTATCTTTTCTCACTTTTTGCAACTATCAGCTCCTATTATTTTGATAAAGACAAAGCTGAGATTTGCCAAAATGAAATAAAAGAAGTCATTTTGACATCTCCATCTAAAAAATTACTGCATGACCTGTTTTCTCTCCAAAAGCGACTCCAAGCAGATGCAAGTCCACTGCTAGTCAACCAAGATGATAACATTAGAAACGCGTATGTTCAATCAATCCAACGAGATATTTTACCCGAAAAAATATATATTGACAGCTATTTGACACCCGAAAAAATATATATTGACAGCTATTTGACAGATGACTGGAGTCATATCATAAAAAATAATTTCACAAACTCATCCTACAATGGAATTTACAAGGATAAACAGTCTCAGAAAATGGCTATCCTTGTACCCAAAGAAAATAAGTGGTTGATTGTAGAATTCCAAGAACCCTTACTTAATATCAGTCAACTTGGAATAGGCTCCGCTTTAAATACCTCACAAAAACTTACTCTATTTGAGCAAAAAGTGAGTATTGCGTTTATACAACTGCCTACTTTCAAAGTTGTAGAAAGTTATGGAGAAAACATACGTATAAACCGCGATTTCAAATTAAAAAGCCTTGAAACTACCGCAAACTCGTCTTCCTTTGTTTGTGACACAAAACGAATATACCAACATCAATTAGGCAAAAATGCACTACTTGTTTTTCAGTTTCCAACGTATACTTGGGTTGATTTTTGGGGAAACTTTGCTTTCATATCCCTTGCTTCCTTTCTACTCATTTCTTTGTATTTTTTATTATTTTCGGGGGTTGGCTATGCCAGAACTAGGAAAGTGACTAGCTTAACAACAAAAATTGTTCTTTACATCCAAGCTTCTTACTTGATTCCACTTTTGATTACTATTCTATTCGTAGTTCGTTTTTTTGATAGAGAATTAAAGAGAAATCAAAAAGAAAGTTATTTACAGCAGATTGAACGCATTCAGAATCAGATTGAGCCTACAATGCGCGACTGGTATCAGGGAAAACGAACGGATTCTTCTTTTGTAGCCTTTCTTTCAGACATTCAAGTGAAACCACTGCATACTGTACTTATCAAAAATAAACAAGGAGGCATCATTTATACATCCTCAAAAGAGGGTAGTTTAGGCAACTTATTTATCGAAAAAACTACATGGGACACTACAACAGATTCCTTACTTATTTTTGAAGGTAGATCTCAAAGAACAATGCCTGTTACAGGTACAATGAAGCCCATTCGCAGTGTATTGGGTGATAAGATAGGCAGTTTTGTAATCTATTTTTCGGATGCATCAATACAATATGCAAATCGAATAACGGAAATTATCCAATCTATTTTACTCGTATTTCTTATTATATTCAATGGCTTATTTTTAATTTCTTTTTTCATTTCAAAGAAACTAATCAACCCTATAAAAGACGTAGCTATCCGGCTAAAAAACACTACATTGAGCGAATTGACTGAAAAAGAGCGTATTCCTTTGGTAAAGCATGATGAGATAGGCTTATTAGTTGATGCATACAATGGAATGATAAAAAAAATGGAGGAAAGTAAAGATGCCATTGCAGAGGCGGAAAAACAAACCGCGTGGCAAGAAATTGCAAAGCAAGTCGCACATGAGATAAAGAACCCGTTGACGCCCATGAAGTTAAGTATTCAGCAACTACAGCGAACACTAGCAAAAAATCCTGGACAGGCAACACCTGAGGTAATGCAATCTTTGGCTTTACTGATTGACCAAATTGATGACATTAGTACAATTGCTAGCTCATTTTCGAGTTATGCACAAATGCCGATTCCCAAAAAAGTACGAATGAATTTAACGGAAGTCGTTCAAAAAAGTATCCAATTTATTCTTTCATCAGAACAAATCCCGATTTCTTTTGAGTCTATACGTGAAGATATTTGGGTATTGCAAGACCCCTCATTCATGGATAGATTATTGAAGAATATATTACTGAATGCGATTCAGTCTATTCCTAAAGGAAGAAAACCAAACCTACATGTTGGTATTCAAAAAAGGATGAAATCTGCGGTAGTAAGTATCACAGACAATGGTTCGGGAATTCCAGAATCGTTGAAAGATAAAGTCTTTTTACCTCATTTTTCGACAAAGAAAATTGGTTCTGGGATTGGATTAGCCATTGCTAAAAAGGGCGTAGAAAGTATGGGAGGGAATATTTGGTTTGAAAGCCAAGAAGGTGTGGGCACTACTTTCTATGTAGAAGTGCCCTTACAAGGAGCGATTATGTAAATTAACTGAAGAATCAATCCTCAACAACCACATATCCCCAATTTTCTCCGGAGCGAATACGTTGAAGTTGTGTGTTCGTAATTCCGAACTGCTTTGCAATCATTTTGAAACGAGTGTTCTTCGATTTTAGCATTTTTTTAATCATCCGCACTTTCATTTCCGTTAATTTTTGGTTTTTAGGATGCGGATGTCTTTTCCGATTCAGATTGGCTGGATTCGTTCGATTATGTTCTATAACTTCCTCTTGTGTGACCCATTTCAAATTCTCAAAATGATTGTTAAGTTTGTCGAAATCAAGATGGATGACGAATTTGTGTTTTTCAGTTGGTTTTTCTACAAAGGCATCTGCAACCAATTTGTGTATATACTTACAAACTGACTTCCCCTGTAAAACACGAATATTTAATGATTTATACCCCTGAATAATAGAACCTTTGATGATGACTCCATCTTTATTTGATTGAAAACTTTTTACACGACCAAAGTTTGAAACTTCATACTTGGGTGGATTCTCTAAGCCCTCTAATTCAATAACAACCGGGACCCATTTTTCATGCCAAAAAACTCTATACCCTTGTGATAGATGATTCATGTTGCGATTTTTGTTTGTAAAAGGCAAACCTTACAGTATGGACAATTCAAATATAGTGTAATAACTGAAATATTTATTTAATGTTCACTATCTCGCATTTAATTTATTCTCACTTGGCACATTTTCACTTATTTTTTTATTGAATCAATTAAGTGTATTTTTGATTTTATAAGAAAAACAGATATGACACAAATCCAGACTTTCACTTTCTCCCCTTTTCAAGAAAACACCTATCTACTCTGGGATGAAACCAACGAAGCCGTCATTATTGACCCAGGTTGCTTAGCACAGCGTGAAAAAGAAATCATCAGGAACTTCGTTTCACAGAAAAATTTACAAATAAAAGCACTACTACAGACACATACACACCTTGACCACGTCTTTGGCAGTGCCTTCATTAAGCGCACATACCAAGTAGAAATGTATATGCATCGTTTGGAATTACCTATTCTTCAAGATGTAGAGCTCCGTTGTAAAACTTGGGGAATTGGTGGTTATGAACCTGTAGAACACGATAAATTTTTGGAACACGGGGACGTTTTTCAGTTTGGAAATACCAAATTAGACATTGTCCATGTACCTGGACATTCGCCGGGTCACATTGCGTTTATTCATCACGAAGATAGATGGATAGTAGGTGGAGACTGCTTATTTAGAGAAAGTATTGGTCGTACGGACTTCCCACTTTGTAGCTACGACGACCTCATACAAAGTATTCACAGTCAGTTTTTTACCTTACCAGATGACTATATCGTCTATGCAGGTCATAACGAACCTACGACGATTGGACATGAGAAAAAATACAATCCTTTTTTACGTTAAATCTAACTCTATGAAATTATTTACGATTCCCAATTTCATGACGTTGGGAAATTTACTGGCGGGATGTATAGGTATTTTAGCTGTTTTTGAGGGACAGCTCCTATTTGCGTCTTTGCTTATCGGTGTGGCACTTATTTTGGATTTTGGGGATGGATTTGTCGCTCGACTACTTAACCAAAGTTCACCCATTGGAAAAGAGTTAGATTCATTAGCAGATATGGTCACTTTTGGTGTGTTGCCTTCCTTTATACTCATTCACATACTACAAGAACCTTGGGTACTACACGTTCATGAAACTAAATGGTATTTGTCGTACATTCCACTCTTTCTAGCACTTAGTTCGGCACTTCGTTTAGCAAAATTCAACATCGATACACGCCAAAGTGACCAGTTTATTGGCGTTCCTACACCGGCCAATGGACTCATCATTGCTTCGCTTCCGTTGATTTCTACTTATCAACCCGAATATGCGTCCTATTTACTTAAACCTGAAATACTTATTGGTTATACTCTGATAATGAGCTATTTATTAATAGCAGAGCTACCTTTATTGGCGTTTAAGTTCAAGAACTTTCAATGGAAAGGCAATCAAATTCGTTATGTATTTCTGATTTTTTCCGTAATTTTGATACTCAGTTTGGGCTTTGTTAGTTTCCCGGTATTGATTCTAAGTTATATAATCATTTCGATGCTTGACAAAGCTTTTTCCAAAT
>JBKBRQ010000148.1:0-6659 GCA_046292055.1 Spirosomataceae bacterium
ATGGGGAAATGCTAATTGAACGAGATATTCAGTTCAACTCCAACTGTGAGCATCACTTTGTGCCCATCGTAGGGAAAGCACACATTGCGTATGTTTCTTCTGGTAAGGTCATTGGCTTGTCGAAACTTCACCGGATTGTGAATCACTTTGCACGCCGCCCGCAAGTACAGGAAAGAATGACAATTCAGGTCGGAAAAGCGCTGCAAGAAGTGCTTGAAACGCAAGATGTCGCTGTAATACTGGATGCTGATCACATGTGTGTATCGTCCAGAGGTGTACATGACCATTCGAGCTCTACGGTTACTTCTTTTTATGGTGGAATATTCCAGAATCAAGGTAAACGCGACGAATTTGTTCAATTAGTGAAATTGAAAGCCTAATCGTGTGTTTTAAGTCATTTGAAGAATGTTTGGGAGGTAGATTACTTTCCAAACATTCTTTTTTATTTGGGTGTTAACGAGTTAAATTAAAAAATAAAGTAAAATGTCGAATCTATATTTAGTCGTAGGGGCAAGTAGTGGGGTAGGAGAATCTATCGCTAAAGCATTGCTTGCCGCTGGAAATGAGGTAATATCTGCATCTAGAACTGCTCCTTCGTTTGCCGTGACAAAGCACATAACTTGGGATGCGAGCACGGCTACGTCTTTCCCTAAAGAGGAGTTACCTGCTGTTTTACATGGTGTTGCTTATTGCCCAGGTACAATATCCTTGAAGCCGTTTCCACGTTTTACCATGGCAGACTTTACCTTGGACTATCAGATAAACGTGTTGGGTGCAATTCAAGTCGCTCAAGCTGCGTTACCAGCTTTAAAAGCTGCAAAAGGTGCTTCTATTGTGTTCTTTAGTACGGTTGCAGTGCAAACAGGTATGAGCTTTCATGCATCGGTTGCTGCGTCAAAAGGAGCCTTAGAGGGTCTTACTCGTTCGCTTGCTGCTGAATTAGCCGGGCAACAAATTCGGGTGAATGCTATCGCACCTTCATTAACTGCTACACCGCTTGCACAAGCACTTTTATCTTCTCCCGAAAAAATAGAAGCATCCAACAAACGTCATCCGCTCGGAAGAGTTGGACAAGCTGAAGATGTGGCGAATGCGGCATGTTATTTACTTGGAGCGCAGTCATCTTGGGTAACAGGTCAAATTTTGGGAGTAGATGGCGGAATGGGAAGCCTAAAATGACCGTATAATAAAAAGCTAAAATAATTAGTAAGGTTCCTTCTATGTACTTATTACTTTTGTGAGAACGTAATTCGTACATATGAAAACTGTCCTTACTATAAGCCTCTTTTTTACTTCGATTGTATTTTGTTATTCTCAATCAATCAACACATTGACGAGAAATACACCTCTTGTAAATACAAGAGTTCAAGATACCCGGACTCAGTCAATCTTACTGAATCCGGGCTTTTTTGTGCCTCACGGTAACTTGTATTCTGCTACAATTGATCCAAATTGGAATGGAGTTGACTCTGTCTTTTCTCCGTTACCAGGCCATGTTTTTCAACGCTCAAACGAAAGTCTAACTGCAATTCCAATTCGAGGAACAGTTTTTGGAATAGTTGATTCTGTTGTGGTAAAAGCAGTATCGTATGAATCTCAAGAAGTGTATGAGAAGAAAGTATATGTAAATCCGGAAAATAATCAGTTTTCTACTACGTGGGCCTTGCCTGCGGGAGATTACAGTTGGTCATTTAAACCTAAAAATGGAGAGAATGCAGCAGAAGTGACACTTGATAGAGCAGGAATTGGTGAAGTATTTATGGCTTGGGGGCATTCATATATGCAGGGGCCAGGCATAGGTCAAGCAGCTATTGACCCAAGAAGCCGAACTGTAAGAAATTCATTCATTGAATCTTTTGACGATCCAAATGGTCTCTATAGAAATATTCCTTCCTTACCCATTATTTTTGAACAGATAACAGCTACAAACCTAGGACCGTTTCAGAGTAGTTCTTGGATTTTTGGTGCGTTGGCAGATTCATTGGTTAAAAAACTTCAAATGCCTGTCTTGATTTATTCTGCCGCTTTTGGGGGGTCAAATGTGTACCAAAATAGACAAAACATTGTAAATGAACCTTTTGGCTATACTTGGTTTGGTGGAGGCGTATTGCAAGACAATGGTTTCCCATTCAAAGTCCTGTCTGCAGCTTTTCAAAAATATGTACCTGTGACGGGTTTAAGAGCTATTTGGGTTCATCATGGATTAAACGACCACGGAACGATTTCCAATGGAGGAAATGTACTGAACTTCAAGAGT
Source organism: Spirosomataceae bacterium (assembly GCA_046292055.1). Classification (GTDB taxonomy): domain Bacteria; phylum Bacteroidota; class Bacteroidia; order Cytophagales; family Spirosomataceae; genus CAYNRA01. Next base: position 2,258 of record JBKBRQ010000148.1, read on the forward strand.
AATTTCAAGACAGTCTTGAATCAAATCCGAAATGTAGAAGCTGGTGGGCATCCTATTGCCCTTTTCTTAGCAAAAGAAGATGTTCAATATACAGAAATCAATCAACAAATTGAAGCATTAATCCAAGAAGAACCTAATCTATACAGAGGTCTGGATTTGACAAACCCAGCGACTGTTGGTCCGTGGCGTGATGACAATCCGGGAGGAACAGGAAGAGGGCATTTTATCGGGCCAGAAGGCCTCAGAAGGTATCTCAAGGGATGGCATACAGTAATCCATCCCTTGGATTGGTTAGCATATCCTCCATTACTTTGGAAGGAGTAAAAGCAATTAGACTGTTTTTCTTAATCGCTCAAGAAGTGCTTTGGTTGCTTTGATACCATCTACTTCACTCAAATTATCTCCTTCGTATTCGATACCAATAATTCCCTTAAAACCTGCTTTTTTAACAATTTTTAGTAGGCGTGCATAGTCCATTTCTACCTCATCACCATTGGGTTTGAATCCATTGGTTTTGGCGCTTACTCCTTTGGCATAGGGCATAAGTTCCTCTGTGCCTACATATCTATCATAACCCTCTTCACAAACGCGCCAATTGTCCTTGTTACGCTTGATACAGAAGTTCCCAAAGTCTGGAAGAGTACCGACGTTTTTTAAATTTACACTTTTCATAACACCTGAAAGCCACTTTCCGTTGGAAGAATAGCTCCCGTGGTTTTCAACAATGACATTAATCTTTGATTTTGCCGCATGTTCACCTAACATGAACAAGCCATCCGCTGCATTTTTTGCCACTTCCTCTGCTGTTCCAACTCCTGCCGCATTAACACGGATAGTTTGACAACCTAAAATAGCTGCCGCTTCAACCCACTTGTAATGATTTTCTACAGCTTCTTTTCTTTTTTTTGCATCGGCATCACCTAGATTACCTTCTGCATCACACATGATTAGGTGATTTCGTACCCCCAAATCTTTTGTACGCTTCAAAAGCTCCGCTAAGTAGGCTTTATCTGCTCCGTTCTCCTTGAAACCCTTGGTTTTTGAACGGAAACATGTATTTACATACTCCACGATGTCAATGTCGAACGTATTTTTAGCAAAGGCAGGAAAATCAAGGTTATCTAGTTCTCCAGCAAAAATAGCTTTGTGTAACGACCATTCCGCCAAAGAAATTTCAAACCATTCTTTGGGTGGAGTAGCTTGCAAAAGCAAAGGCGAAAACGTAGCGGCACCCATAGATGCTAGAAGGGTACGCATAAAGTCTCTTCTTGAATTTTCCATAGTTGATCTCAAAAGTAGGTTTTAATGTAAAGGTTGAATACAAACCAAATTTAAAATTAATTAGTATATATATAAGATAAAATAGAACAAAATAGATACAAAACCTTTTTTTATCGATTTAATGTATCGTGCTACTTCCTCAGAAAAAAACTTTATGTATCACTTTGCACATTTTTTGAGGTTCCTACTTTAATTTTGGGTCATGGAAAATTACGAAAAAAATCCTTGGCGAGTGACCCAGTCAAATGTAGTATACGCCAATAACTGGATTAAAGTGGTACATAATGACGTACTTACTCCAGCGGGAAATCCGGGTATTTATGGAGTGGTACAATTTAAAAATACAGCAATTGGAGTTGTCCCTTTAGATGAAGATGGAAATACGTGGTTAGTTGGTCAATACAGATTTCCGCTTGGAAAATATTCTTGGGAAATTCCGGAAGGAGGTTGTTCCATCGAACTCAATGAAAACGAATTGGATGCAGGAAAACGTGAGCTACGGGAAGAAACAGGTTTAATTGCCCAAAAATGGACTTCTATTGCGACAATTCATACGTCAAATTCTGTTTGTAACGAAGTAGGAACCATTTTTTTGGCTGAGGAAATTGAAATGACAACTTCTGAACCTGAAGAAACAGAACAGTTGATTGTGCGAAAGCTACCCTTCAAAGAAGCCCTAAACATGGTTTTAAATGACGAAATTACAGATTCTTTGAGTGTGGCAGGAATTTTAAAAGTAGCTAGACTTAAAGGTTATTGATGATGATACAAGCAATTACAGTTGGTTTTTTTAGTGGTATTTTGTTAAGTCTAGGTTTTGGTAGTGTTTTTTTTGCATTGATTCAGACAAGCATAGATCATGGATACAAAGCTGGAATTAAAATAGCGACAGGCGTTTTAATTGGTGACTTCCTACTTATTGCTTTAGCGATTTGGGGAACATCCTTTTTGCCCAATATACCTGACTTTGAGCTGTATTCACGTTTAATCGGGTTTGTTTTATTGGTTGGTTTGGGTTTGGCTCAATTTAGAAAGTCGGGTGGCTTCTCGCATAAAGCTGCTGAAGTTCGGTTAGTTGCCTATATTTATTTTATTGCCAAAGGCTTTGTCCTAAATGTAATCAACCCAGTTAATTTTTTTGCGTGGGTTATTTTATCTGCAAGTTTGAAGACGTATCAATTTACACTTTTTGAAGAAATGACTGCTTTGGGAGTTTGCTTATTCATGATTTTCGTTTGTGAATCTGGAATGGCTCTTTTTGCACATAAAATCAAACAAAGACTTTCCGACAATACAGTTTCCTACATTAAAAAAGGATCGGGTATCGTTTTCTTAGGCATTGCCGGAAAGTTGCTTTGGGATTTGTTAGTCAATAACTTGTGACGGATAATTTATCTTAACAAAACTTTCCCAATCCTGTTGAACAGCCCCTTTGAGAACGCGTGGGAATTTGTTTTGTCCACCTTCTTTGCCCCGTGATTTCATCCATTCATAGAAAGCTTTGGTTGGCAAAACACGACAAAAAACATTTTTCAATGCATGTTGTCTTTCAACTGCATAGTCGTCATTCAGTTCTTTTAATTTCTCATCTATGTACTTTCCAAGGACATTGGCATCGACCTTGTCATCACAACCAACATACCATTGGTGTGCAAATAGTGGCGGATGTTTGATGCCAATCACCGTAAATTCACCGAAAGTAAGCCCAAATTCCCGACTCGCACAATCAATGGCTTTGTTCATATTGTCGACAGATAAATGTTCTCCACAAAGACTTAGAAAATGTTTAGTACGTCCTGTAATGATGATTTCAGCCCGTTCCACATTCGTGAATCGAACAGTATCTCCAATCAAATAGCGCCAAGCTCCTGAACATGTAGAAATTAAGAGTGCATAATCCATGTTTTCCTTTACTTGGTCAATCATATAAGTTGTTGGATTTTCCAATAAATGGCCATCACTGTCAAAGTTGTCACTTGTAAATGGGATAAATTCGAAGAAAATACCATTATTTAGTACTAGTTGGATATCTGCGTTCGGTCTTGCCTGGTATGCCAAGAAGCCTTCAGAAGCAAGGTAGGTTTCAATGTAAATGATTGGTCGACCGAGTAGTTTCTCAAAGCCTTTCTTGTAGGGTTCAAACGAAACGCCACCCCACCCAAAAGCTGTTAGATTAGGCCAAATGTCATGTATATGGTTTAGATTGTATCTTTCTATGATTTTTTCTAATAAAATTTGTACCCAAGCAGGTACTCCGGCAATAAAACCAATGTCCCAATTTGGCGCATTTTTTGTTATTTCCTCGAGTTTATTTGCCCAGTCTTTTTCTTGTGAGATTTTTTTTCCAGGTTTATAAAAACGTTCAAACCAAAAAGGAATTGAGCCGGTCGTAATCCCACTTAGGTCGCCCTCATAATGAGAGTCAACTTCGCTAAGAAGCGTACTTCCTCCAAGCATTAAATAGCCTTTTTCATATAAATCTGCTGGTAAATCGGGGTAATTTCCGAGAGAGATAATTTGATTAATGCTTGTTCTTTGAATTGCTTTAATCATATTTTTTGACACCGGAATAGCCTTTGAGGCTGCCTCAGATGTTCCAGAACTCAAGGCAAAGTGTTTTATTTTTCCTGGCCAAGTAACGTCTTTTTCCCCAGCTCTCGTTTTATACCACCATTCGTTGTAAATTTTGGTGTAGTCATAAATAGGCACGTTTTTTTTGTAGGTTTCATAAAACGCAGTGTCTTTCCCAAAAACACAATCATTTAAGATTTCAGCAAATCGATATTTTTCACCAAACTGCGTGGTTCTTGCTTTTTCGATGAGTTTGGTCAACGTTTTCTTCTGCCATTTGACTGGTTTAAGTTTCCGTGTCTGATTAATGGTACTACCAACTCGAATACCACTTTTTAAAACTTTTCCAAGTACTGCCATACAAATCGGGTTTAATCAATAGGTTATTTATTTTGAATAACGCAAACAAATTTAATCAAATTTCCAATTTTTTAATTTTTCCAAGGCGCTGTAGCTCGTCATGTCATATTGACAAGGAACAACAGAGACATAGCCGTTTGCCAAAGCCCAAACGTCGTGGTCAGTGGTGTCTGCCGTTTCCCGATTGACG
>JBKBRQ010000014.1:0-25871 GCA_046292055.1 Spirosomataceae bacterium
ATGTTTTGGGGGATATGGAATTTTATTCGAGCGTAGGTACTTGGCGTTATAACCATCCGGCATGGACATTTCCTACGTTTACATCGAGTGGTTCCCTTTATTTTGCGGCAGAAAATATGGGACATCCATTAATAATCGGAGAAAATGTTGTCACCAATTCTTTTTCTTGGACAAATGCCAACAGATTGAGCATCATTACGGGCTCGAATATGTCAGGCAAAAGTACATTCCTGAGAACCATAGGCTTAAATGTCATTTTAGCTTATCTGGGAGCACCCGTATTTGCCTCATCTTGCAAAGTACAAACGGGAATTCGGCTTATTAGTTACATGCGAATCAAGGACTCACTACTCCAAAATACCTCTACATTTAAGGCTGAAATTGACCGAATACGTTTGATTCTTCAAGCTATTGATCGAGATGAAAAAGTGATTTTATTGATAGACGAAATGCTTCGTGGAACTAATTCCGAAGATAAGCTAGCAGGCTCTTTGGCCATGCTAGATCGAATCATTGAATCAAAAGCATATAGCTTGGTGGCTACGCATGATTTAAGAATGGCGGAAATCAAAGAAGAAAATACGCAACATGTACGTAATTATTACTTTGAGTTTTCTACGAATGGAGGTGATTTAGCTTTTGATTATCAACTTCGCGAGGGTGTTTGCAAGAGTTTCAATGCATCCCTTTTGCTTCAATCGATTGGATTATTTCTAAAAAAGTAAATCAAAAAGGGCCATAATTGAGGTATACACTCCCGACTACGAAAAGACTTGCCACAAGCATCAAAACGAGAAGAAGCGGAGAAATAAAGCGTAACCATTCGTCAAAAGGAACACGACAAAGGCTCAACATCGCCATAATTCCACCGAAAGATGGATTAACTAAATTGGTTAATCCATCCCCAATTTGAAAAGCAAGAATCGTTGTTTGTCTGGTAAGGCCGATGACTTCCCCTACAGGAATCATGACGGGAAGAGTAGCCAACGCTTGACCACTACCCGAGGGAATTAAAAAATTCATAGCCGATTGCACCAAAACCATTGCGACAGCAGATAGACTAGCTGAACCTGTCTGGAGAATTTCTGACAAATGGAAAGCGATGGTATCGTTCATGTTTCCTTGTTCCAATAAAATACGAATAGAACCAGCCAAACCAACCATAAATGCACCCGGCGCGACGACCGCAACAGAAGAAAGAACTGTCTCTCCAATTTCATGCGTTGAATATCTGCCCACAATACCTAAGAGAATCGCGAGCATACAAAAAACAGCAGAAAGCTCATTGATATACCAACTCCAACGGAAAACGCCAATCAGAATAAGGACAATCGAACCAATAAATAAGCTGATAATCAACCCATCTTTTAGACCTATTCGGTACGAATCAAGTGGTTTGGACAGTCGTAAATCATCTGGAATAACCGAGAGATTCGCATCATTTTTTGCCTTATTTTTCTTGTAATGTTTGACATTAACGAAAGAAAGAGCGAGTAAACCAATCAGACATAAAACTGTACGAAGTTCATATCCTGAAAACATGGGTAAACCCGCTAGTTTATGCCCCGTACCAACGGTATAAGCGTTAAATGGCGACAAACCAAAGCCAATGGTAATTGCACCGACACTCATTCCTGCTGCGAGGAGTAAATCACCTCCAAGCGCAATACTCAAAATAGCTGCAATCGGAACGAGTGCAATGTTATTTTCATAGCCGACAAACACGCCTAAAAATCCATAAATAATCGTAACTAAAATAATTACTTTGGTTGCATTTTCTCTCCCTGTCTTGAAAATCAACGTACCTACGGCTTGCTCGATTGCGCCACTTTTCTGGAGAAAACCGAACATAATTCCGCTTGAAAGAATGATAAAAATGATTTCAATCGCGCCTTTGAACCCTTTGGGCATCGCCAGAAAAATATCCATGAAACCAATGGGCGTTGCCGGAATTGTCTGATACGTTCCCGGCACAACTACATCTCTGCCATCTAGCATCACACGTTGAAACTGACCCGCTGGAATGAGATACGACAAAAAAGCCACACCGCATAGCATACCGAAAAGTAATACTACAGGGTGTGGAATTTGTATTTTTGGTTTGGAGAGGTTCGGCATATTCTTGCAATTTTATGCAAGAATACAAAAATTAAAATAACATGCGAAACTTAATTGTCTCCTCCATATTCTTAATTTCCTGGATAAACTCCTTGGTATATGTTTTCTCAATATCGACGATGACATAGCCAATGGACTCATTGGTTTTCAAGTATTGCCCCGTTACGTTTAAGTGATGCTTGGCGAAAATACTGTTCAGTTTTGCCAAAATACCTGGAACATTTTTGTGTACGTGCAGCATTCTGTGTGAATGAACCAAAAGAGGCAATTGCACTTCTGGGAAGTTCACGCTACCGGTGGTACTTCCGTTGTTGATGTACTCCAAAAGACGCTCCGGGACATAATTTCCGATACCTTCTTGTGCTTCTTCTGTACTTCCTCCGATGTGCGGAGAGAGAATCACGTTGTCCATACCCATTAATTCACTGACAAACGGGTCTTGGTTTGTTTTTGGTTCTTCAGGAAACACATCAACCCCAGCTCCTACTACTTTTCCGCTTTTTAGTGCAGCAACAAGTGCAGGAATATCCACGACCAGTCCACGAGCTAGATTAAGGAAAATAACACCGTCTTTCATTGCAGCGAAGGCTTTTTCATCGATAAGATTATCGTTCGATTTACGGCCGTCAATGTGCAAACTAATCACATCTGCAACCTCAAAAACCTCGTACATAGACTTGCATTTCTTGGCGTTTCCGATAGGCATTTTATCTACAATATCGTAGAAATACACCTCCATACCGAGTGCCTCTGCAATAACAGAAAGTTGCGTTCCGATATGACCATAACCAATCATACCTAATTTTTTACCCCGAACTTCAAAGCTATTATTCGCTGATTTATCCCAGATACCTTGGTGCATTTGTGTACTTTTCGGGAAGATTCGCCGAATCAACATAATCATCTCGCCTACAGCCAATTCAACCACCGAACGTGTGTTGCTGTAAGGCGCATTAAATACAGCAATTCCTTTTTCAGTACATGTTTTTAAGTCGATTTGATTTGTACCAATGCAAAAAGCACCCACAGCAATGAGTCTATCCGCGTTTTCTAAAACCTTTTTGGTAAGATTTGTTTTGGAACGAATACCAATGATAGAAACTCCTTTTATCTTCTCACAAAGTTCGTCTTCGTCCATTGCCCCCTTGTGAAACTCTACACTAAACCCTTGATTTTCAAATGATTGAACAGCAGCAGGATGTACATTTTCTAGTAATAATACCTTGATTAAACTCTTTGGATAGGAAAAACCACGCGGCAGTTGGTTATAAAAAAGAAATTCGTCCAGTGACTTGATGACAAAGTCTGCGACGGCTGTTACTTTTTCACGCTCAACGTTTTCAACGAACGCATAGAACCGATTGGCAAGCCCTTCTTTTTTGAGTTCGTAGTCTGTGTATCCATCTCCAATTACAGATACATGTGCATCTAGTTGCATAGCACGAACCAATTTCACTTTACCACCATCTTGTGCGAGGACATTTTCTTCATCGACGCCGATAATTGTTCCGTTTTCATCAACAACAAACGTATTGGCAAAGATATTTTCTTCTCGAATTCCCAATGCTGTTGCGACAGGCGTAATGAATTCTTTGAAACCGCTAGAAACGATAAGAATTTGCGGAGCGTAAGCACGTAGAAAAGCCTCATTTCTAACGAAAGAGTCAGACACTTTGGTTTGCAGAAAAGATACAAGTGACTCTAAATGAGTGGTGTTTGCATTCAATAATGCGATTCTTTGTTTTAATGCAGATGAAAACGGTATTTCACCATTCATGCCTTGGTCTGTCAAACTTCTAATTTGTAGAACCGTTTCTTCGCGATTAGGTTGACCTGCCAAAGCAATATTGGCAAGTTCATCCAGTCCTTCTACTTGCGTAAAAGTGCTGTCAAAATCAATAATAAAATACTGTTTTTCTGAGAGTTTCTGTACCACGATACTGATGTAATTGAAGATTGGTAAGCGATTGGAAAAGAGAATACAAATTTAAAAATACCTCTTTATCAATTCTGTGACTTTTGCTTAAATAAGAATAAAATATATGTTTTATCACAAAAAATCCATAAAATATTATATAATCTTCAAAAAAGAAAAGATAATATTCTTTTATTAATCCATTTTACGGTACGATTGTTTCTTTGTATCGGTTATGTCTGAAGTAATTGTACGAAATACTGACACCCATTTGAAAGAAAAAGCGGTTCAATAACTGCGTACTTTCTAGACGTTGTTGCCCATTAAATGTTGCGGATACGCTGCTAGTAATGAAGCGTTGCGGAGAGAATTGCCCACGGGCGAATGCACTTACTTCGAGGAAATCAGCCAACAATCCATTAATTTCTGTGTGCATTTCCAGATGAGGAATTTGATTTTGGAGTGTACCTTGTCCCGCAAAATCAATGATATCTACTTGAGCTGTAAGCGGATTATCAATGTTTGCTTGGGCTGTAAATGTACCTAGAGAGCCCTTCCCAACAGGAAAATATTGGATAATACCACCACCAAGCATCCAATTCGCAGATTTTGTTACTTTATCTAATGTCTTCAACTTGTGCAAATAGCGCGCAGAGATACCATCATAACGCCCACCCCAAGAGTTGGAAAATATGCGGCTTGTACGCGAAGAACCTAGTAGAGAAACTGTTTTAAAAACAGAATTGACGTATCCGAGTGATACCTTCCAGTCTGCATTGTGTGTGTAACCTGTGTGGATTCCCCAAAATAAGTCATCGCTTCGTCTGGGCGTCAGAAAACCGTTCAAATCTGAGCTTGTTTGTGTATTACCAAACAAAAAGGCACCTTCGGGTTGCAAAAACCATTTAGAGGTTTCATTAGATAAATTAGGAAGAGGAATTCCCAAAACCCCTTTTTTATCCCTATTTTGGGGTAATTCGTAGTAACCGGGCTCAATTTGTCCGTACGTTTGTGTATGTATGCTAATGATGCAAACAAAAAAAAGCACCTGTGCTTCTATTTTCTTGAGTTTTCTCATCTGATTTCATTCATATACATTAATATAACGGGTGGGAAGGTCTAGAGATACATGATATAAACTCATGAATCGTAAAATTAGATTAGAAAGAAGTAAAAAAAAGACAGATTGGGATTTTTCTTCCCATTTTTTCGGCTTGAATATCTTTTTTGTTTAGTTTTGCTAAATAGTTTATGACCAAAAAATTACAAAATAAATTCATATTATGTCACACGATTCAACGACTCCATCTGTACCAACTTGGTTACTCCTACTCGTTTACGTTCTTATTTTGGTAACCCTTTTTACTTTGGGAGACTTTTTTACCTTTGTTGTTGGATTCTTAGTTACTACGCTAGTATTTGCAAGTGGTTATAACAGAGATAATCTACATCACGATTAATAGAGATAACTATTTATCAAAAAATACACATTAGCGACCTTTTCTGGGTCGCTTTTTTATTGTCCTGATTCGTACTAATTTCCAATGACTTCAAACATTTTCGTTGAATATCACGTACCTTATAAAGAATGAATCAAGTGTGATCCTTTCTTTCATTCTTATTTTCTTCACTTAACGATGTCTTGATATGCGAAAATTAGGAATATTAAGTTGTTTTTTATGTTTTTTTCATCTCACAAGCTGGGCGCAGGAAATTAGTTCTGCAGACAGTCTACTAATGGAGCTAACCCAAGAGCAAACAGCTGTAAAAGCTAGTCTGCTGCCTGAAAAAATGATGGTTACACAGCGTCTATTTTGGGGAGAAAAGGGAATTTATAGACGTGTAGGTTTGATTCCGCGTGAACTTACCGCCGAGTCAAGAGAACGCGAGTTACGTACCCGGAGAACAATGTTCCGGATTCACCAAATTGTGGGCATTGCAACTGCCGTAGGTATGGGGGCACAAGGGTATCTGGGGTCACAGATTTACCGTCCAGAAACTTACACAACACGGCTTTACGAATGGCATAAAGGCATGGCAACAGGTGTAAATATAGGATATACAACTACTGCACTCATGGCATTTGCGTCTCCACCTCCTTTGGTCAGTAGTAAACGAGTGGACAACATTCGGATTCATCGGTGGCTTTCATACATTCATTTGACGGGTATGATTACCACAAATGTATTGGGAAATCGTATTTACAATAACTTTGAAGTCAATAAGACACTTCATAGAACGGCTGCCTTCACTACTTTCGGTGCGTATGCAGCAGCCATTGCCATTATTAAGTTTGAAATTTAATTTACATATTCTATGAAAAAGTCCCTTATCCTCTCTACTGTTGTTTTGATTTTGTCCGCGGGTTTCTTTTTCTCCTTTTTTGAGAAGAAAAAAGTTGTTGCTGACCCAAAAAAATCAGAAATAAAATACGCGATGAGCCATCCGATGCACAGTTGGGAGGCCACATCCAAAGATTTTAAGTGTGCGCTCGTCTATGATACCGAAACGCAAGAGATTGAAGGAGTAGCCGTTGTTGCGGCAGTACGTTCATTTGATAGTAAAAATGCTAGCCGTGATTCACACGCTCTTGAAGTTTTGGACGCGCTCAAGCATCCTAACATTACGTTTAGCTCCACAAAAATCACGCAGCAAGAGGAGCAGCTTCAGGTAGCAGGGAACTTGACATTTCACGGCATCACGAAACCCATTCAATTTATTGCTAAACAGCAAAAAACAGGGAATACCTTGACAGTCACGGGGGGCTTCACGGTGCAGATGAAAGACTTTGCGATAGAAAGTCCTACTTTGTTGGGTATCAAAACCAAAGAAGACATTAAGTTGAGCTTCAAAGTCGTGACAGTGCCTTGATTTTTGAAAAAAAACAGTTAAATTTGCGACCTAATTTACCCTGTCGGAGTGAATGGTTCTTTCGGTAGTGGGTTTATTATTAAAATTTTGAACCAGAAATAGTATGTCACAAAAAATCAGAATCAAACTTAAGTCGTTTGATCACACATTGGTAGACAAATCAGCTGAGAAGATTGTCAAGGCTGTAAAATCTACAGGAGCCGTAGTTAGCGGTCCAATTCCATTGCCTACACGTAAGGAGATTTTCACGGTTTTGCGTTCACCACACGTGAGCAAGAAATCAAGAGAGCAGTTCCAATTGTGTACGTATAAGAGATTAATTGATATCTTCTCGGCAAGCCCGAAAACAGTTGATGCCCTTATGAAGCTTGAGCTTCCAAGTGGTGTTGATGTAGAAATCAAAGTGTAGTACTACTCGCATAAAAAAGCCGTTTTGAATATTCAAAACGGCTTTTTTTATATATTTTCCTTAAAATTAAGAGGCAAGCAAAGTATGAACGGGTTGGCAGGACTTCTCCATCATCACACTGAAATACAATTGCAAACTTTTATCTGCCCGAATCAATTCTCCGTCTGCATCTTTGATGAAAATCGTCTCTCCATCCGTAAGTATTGTAAAATATGCGAACGGGTGAGCCATCTGAAATGTGCTGGAAAGTACATGATGCGCCAACATAATTTTTTGAACGCTCAATCCTTTTTTCCTCAATTCGTAAAATGTTAAAAACTCTACTGCTGTACTACCATTGGCGACAAGGTTCGCATTGGAAGTTGTAGAATAATAAATGGTTTCGTCTTGAAATTGAGTATGCCAGTACATACGTAGCCATCTTCGCACCTTAGCAGGCGACAAATCGAGCTTTTTAGCCAAATCAAGTAAGGTTAGAGGTTGCCCCTCCGATTCTATTGCACGCAGTTTACTATCCATTCGTCTGTATATTGGGATATCAATATACAATTTTACTAAAAAATTGGAAAAAAACGCCCACATTTTTGGAGAGAATTCGTTTTGGTCACTTCATTCGTTCGTTCCGGCACATTGCATTAACAGTGGATACGCCTAATCTATGTACAAACCTCTACTTAAAACGCATAAAAGGCACCAATTCCAGAGCCATTTGTCAGGGAACCATTGACAGTAAAATCATTGCATTCCCCAATTGTCTGAACTGTACATTTGCTGAGCCAAAAGTGGCATTCAACAGAAACTTGTCTGATACTTGATAGATGAGACGCAAAGGCGATGCGTACATACCAACACTTACCCCACGAACATCACTAACCATGGCTTACACAGACCCGTTAACATGGGGCAAAAAATACAGCTTATCTACTAATTGTACGAATTTACCACGCTCAATAGCAGGACCAAATGAGTATGTGTTCTGTCCCTCTTGGGAGTTCAAAATAACCCCAGCACTTCCACCAAATGCCTAATAAGCCGAACTTGCCTTGACTTTTTCACACAAAAAAGAAGTGATGAAGTGACTGCAAAGGTGACGAAACACACTCTTATATTCTATCAATAAATTAAAATAGAAGCTGCTCCTTCGTATTTTTTTGTAAATTACCCTTCCATTTAGTCTTCTAAAAAGACGTGAATGGGGAATCATTTATTCACCTAATCCTAAATTTCTACTAAAATGAAACCGAATTTTCGGACAATCCTCCTACGCACTTTTTGTGTGTGCCTACCTATTTTTTATGGTTTATTTTCTTTTGCACCGAAGCCAAAGAAAGTTATTTTCTTCGGCGATTCCATCACCCAAGCGGGTGTTCAGCCGGGTGGTTATATTCGCTTGATGGAACAAAAACTAACGACTACTGGAAAAAATACTGATTTCGAGCTTATTGGCGCGGGTATCGGTGGAAACAAAATTTATGATTTATACCTCCGCGCTGAACGAGACGTACTAGCACAAAAACCCGATGTTGTTGTTATTTATGTTGGGGTAAACGATGTCTGGCATAAAACTACGCACGGAACAGGCACCGATTTGGATAAATTCGAACAGTTTTATGTCGCGCTCATTCAGAAACTGAAGAATGCAGGAATCCAAGTAATTTGTTGCACACCAGCAGTTATCGGAGAACGGACAGATCACTCGAACCAGCAAGATGGCGACTTAAATGCCTACTCAAATGCGATTCGTAAAATGGCGATGACAGAGAAATGTCCGTTAATTGATTTACGAGCTGCTTTTTTAGCATATAATCAAGCAAATAATCCTTCAAATACCGAAAAGGGAATACTAACTACTGACCGCGTTCATCTTTCACAAAAAGGAAATGATTTCGTAGCAGATGCCATGTTGAAAGTGCTGATTTCACTCTAATTTGTACATAACAAAGGCGGGTAAGTTTGTAGTAAACTTACCCGCCTTTTACGTGATACATCACGAATTACTTACTTTATTTCAAACGTTCCTTGCCCAATTTTAAAACCTTCTGAGTAAAGTTCAATGGTATGTAAACCTTTTCCGTATTCTGTACCTCTGTTGTAGATAAAATCAACGGTTTGCCCGGTATTGTCAAAGAACACAGACTGCTTAGCTGTATAAATTGTTTCTTTGCCTCCATACATAAAGGCACCCGAGCCAGTAGCCAAATCGGAAATAATATTGCCAGTTGGGTCAACGAGACGAAGATAAACGATTTTATTTTCTTTCTTAGTTAGCGGATTTTCTGCTAGCTTAAACGTCACTTTCACATTGTTCACTCTACGTGCTTTGAATGCCTCACCGTCACGTTCACGCCCTTTGGAATTGATTGCTTTTACGGAGATATTCATTGCTTTCAGAGCGGCGGCAAGTGTTACTTTTTCTTTCAACTCTCTGTTTGTCCTTGTATAACTAGTCACAGAGTCAGAAAGTGCTGCTTTCTCTGTGAGAAGGGATGATTTCTCTGTTTTAAGCGTTGAGTTTTCTGAGTACAACGTTTGGTTTTGCGATGCCAGTTGTTGGTTTTCTTCTCTTAATTTACCGATTTCGATGTCTTTTTGCGCAAGTAGTGCTTCGTAGTTTTTGATTTTTGCTTTGAAATCATTGAGTTGGACGTTTTTCCCATTGATTAACGCTTTTTTGTCATTCTCTAGTTGGAGTTTCAATGCTTCAAGCTCTTCAATTTCCCCACCAAGTGCGGCTACTTCAGCAATCTGTGCATCTAATTGAGCAGAGATAGAATCTAGCTTCGTATTGGTTAAAAGAAGCTCTTTGGTTTTATCAGAGATATCAATCGTGCGTTGATCCACTTCTTGGCGAGCACTGAAATACAAAAATCCGAAGAGCGTAGCAAAGGCAATCGCAATAACTAAAACTGCTTTTACAGCTGTGCTATTTTTAGGGGTTTCATCCATCATAAGATTATCAAGTTAGTTAGAACTAATACACTCTTTAAAAAGTGCTTTTCATTAAATAGGTTATTTTTTGAACAGAACTCACTTGCAAAATAGCATATACAAGCGACAAATCCTGATTTTTTTCGTTAATTTTAGTCGTTGAGATATTATTTTACTTTTTAGAAATCCTCTTATGGCACTGATTACCAAACGCAAAATCGGTTTTAAAATATCCCCAAAACTTAGAAAATACCTAACAAAGTACCAAAGAGAGAGAGAATTACCATTAAAATACTCTGACCTGCTCCGATTTGTCATGCGTGTTCCTCTCTATGATAAAAAAGGAAAAGACACACTGTGGGAATCTGTTTATTACCCACCGAGTGATATTGACGAAATTTACCAGAATTTAAAAATGATTTATGCGGATCTCAAAACAGACGGCAATACCTCTGCGATTGAGCACCTTGTCGTGGACCGCGTCGATATTTGTACCTATGCCAACACATCTCCCTTTCGGATTCGAATCATCAATAAGGTAAATGATAACTACGACTATTTTTATATTAAAAAAGCGGATGCTTCACGGATTTATGGCTTAGAACTAGAACAACTGCTATCGCCTAATGCGGTGAGCTATGTAACATTTGAAGAAACCCTTGTAGAAGAGCACATTGCAGGAATAACAGGAGATTTATTCATGGAAAATCACCTTTCTGATGTCAACTTGAATCCTATCCGATTAGCAAAAGAATTTGTCAAATTCAATGAACGCTGTTTTGTTCGGTTGTTAGGCGATATGCATTCCTCTAATTTCGTCATTATTATTATACCTGATTTTGAGGATTTCCATTATCGTATCAGAGCCATTGATTTTGACCAACAGTCGTATGAGGCGAGTAAATCTGTGTATATGCCTCAATATTTTAAGCAAAACAATGCGATTATTCAATTGGGCATGAAATACATGACGCCGGAGTCTGTTCGTCAATATCAAATTGAAGAGCGCTCCATGATGGCGAATCGCGTATTGGCTGAACGCGTCCGGCTTCATGATTTATTAGAGGTAATGAAGAAAGATGAACTTTCTTTACCTGAGAACCTAGAACAGCTCAAAAAAGAATTAAGCCAACATTATAAAAACCCTCAATTTTTAGCTTGTCACAGCATGGGGGATGTAGTAGAATTGAGTTTGAAAATGGTTACATCCAATCATTCATTTTAACCTATACTCCCACGTACATAAACAAAGAAGAATGTTTGGATGATAGCCCAAATCGCACCTGAAATAGCCATTTTGATGAAAATCTCTGTTCTTGGATACCGAAAAGCCAAAGACACGATTGCTCCTCCGATTGGACTAAGTAAGATGGGTGTTAGAAAGGCAATCCCCCAAAGACCTGCTTTTTGCTTTACCCAAACATACCGGCGGTTTTGCTTGGAGAATCGTTTTTTCTTGGGGCGTTCACTTCTAAAATTGGCCCAATAGCGCTGTACTTTTTCGCCGACGGTCACGAAGAGAACTATCGACAACATCATTCCGCTCCAAGAACAAAGCATGATGGCAATGGGCGACAAACCAAGGGCAACACCCGTAACTGGGCCAGCGAAAAACTTCAGCATGGCAGCGGAAATCACCGCAATATATTTTGCTAACATAAAATTGATGACGTGTGGATGTAGTGTTGTAACTAATAGGAATAACTCATTTACACGCAAATCTATTCATTCGAGCAGAGAAATGAGTGATAATTTTATTTTTCCATTCATCTTGTATTTATGCCGTCGCTCAAAATAAGCAAAAAAATTTCACCCAGTATCTTGTATTACAAAGTACCTTGTTGTAGTTTTGTCTTATCAAATAAATGAATAAGCAATTTACTATTCTATTAAATGGATACGATATGAACATAGAAAACACGCAAGTACAAATGCGAAAAGGCATTTTAGAATACTGCATTTTACACATTATTTCACGAGGAGAGATTTATGCATCTGAAATATTGAACGAGTTAATCGAGGCTAAAATAATGGTCGTAGAGGGCACTTTATATCCTTTACTTACTCGGTTAAAAAATAGTGGGTTATTGGATTACAAGTGGGTAGAGTCTGCTTCAGGTCCGCCACGCAAATACTACGTATTGACAGAGCTGGGACAAGAGTTCCTAAGGGGCCTTCAAGAAACATGGAATGACCTCTCCGATTCTGTTCAGATAATCACTCAAAAAAGAACTAAGTAAGTACCTACCCCATTCACGTTAAAAAAATGAAAAAGACAGTACAAATCAATATTGCAGGGATTATTTTCTTCATTGAAGAAGATGCCTACCACTCACTCAGCACGTATTTGCACACCATTCAAACGTATTTTTCGTCGTATGAAGGTAGTCAAGAAATTATTCAAGATATTGAAGCCCGGATTGCAGAGAAATTCTTTGAAAAGCAGAAATTGACGGGTAAATCAGCTATCGAACAGGCGGATATCGACCAATTAATTGCATCGATGGGCACAGTTGCAGACTTTGAAGCAATTGAGGAAGACGACGACTTTAAGGGCGCATCCAAATCTAGTGCGGCGCCAAATCAAGCAGCGCCAAACCCATCACTAAAACCCAAACGTATTTTCAGAGATGTACGCAGAAAGGCGGTAAGTGGTGTCCTCGCTGGAATTTCACATTATTTTTCTATTGATGTAACTTGGACACGGATTATTTTCCTTCTTTTATTCTTGGGGCTATCACCCGTTACCGAAACTGGGCTATCTGGTATTTTATTTATCGCGTACTTTGTTTGCTGGGTTGCATTTCCACCAAGTATGACCTTAGAGGAAGATAAAAATATCAAAAAATTCTATCGAAACCCTGACAATCAGGTAGTTGGCGGGGTTGCAAGTGGATTAGCAACCTATTTTGGATTGGATATTGCTGTTGTTCGGTTGCTTTTTGTTTTGGGAATTTTCCTTTTCGGAACGGGCTTTGTCACATACATAATTCTCTGGATTGTGTCTCCGAAAGCCAATTCATTAACCCAAAAAATGGAGATGAAAGGGCAGCCTGTCACGCTAGAAAACATTGAGAACAATGTAAAACAGAATCTACAAGGAGGTATTGAAACAGAAGAAAGTACCTTAACACGACTCGTGCTTCTTCCTTTTCGGGCGATTAGTTTGGTATTAAGCACCTTAGGTCAAGTTTTTAAGAGACTCGGACCAGTTGTCAGAATCTTTATCGGTTTGTTGATTGGACTCATCGGATTGTCTTGGATGCTTGCCTCACTTGTTGGTGTGAGTGTATTTTGGGGATTTTTGTCCAACAGTCATTTATTGACCGTTCCTGACTTCCCGACACATGTAGGTTTGTTTATCAATGAAATTAATCCTTGGATTGGTCTTTTTGGCTTTTTAGTAACGTTTTTACCTGCTTTGGCATTGGTTTTTGCAGGATTGGCATTAATCACCAATAAATCCATTGGCAACCGACCACTTTGGTTAACGGGCTTAGGAATTTGGGTAATTGGTATCCTTGGCGCCTCCATCATCGGGACGAACTACAGTCTTCAGTTTGCACGACAAAACACATCGGTAAGCACAGAAAATTTCATTTTACCTACCAATACACTCTATTTGGATACCAATGAAAATCCGGAAGATGAAGAGTTTGAATCTGTTCGTGTAACCATCGAAACGAGCCCGACTACTCGTTTTTATGTAGAGAAAGAATTTGAAGCAAAAGGAGCAACTCGTGAAGAAGCTTTGGCTAATGCACGCGCAATTGGATACGGCATTCAACAGAAAGACTCTACCTTAATTTTCGATGAATTCATACAACTAAGCAAAGTAAAACACTGGCGTGACCAACAAGTACGCGTTACCTTATTCATTCCAGCAGGAAAAAAATTCAAAATGACGGAAGCATTTTACTACGAGGTTTTCGATTCCAACTGGCGTATTCGTGAAAAATATGCGATTGAAGGAGAAGACATTGACCAGTATACCTTCAGTATGTCTGCCACAGAAGGACTGCAATGTTTGGATTGTCCGGTATTGTCAGAAGAGGAGCGCCAAGCCATGGAAGAATACAGAAATGAAGAAGGTGCTTTTGATTTTTCTGGGCAACAAGGAGCTGTGGAAAGAAAATTTCAAGTAGGTTCATTTAGTAAAATTGATGCGGGAAGTGCTTTTAAAGTTACAGTTCGCCAAGGAACAACGCACTCAGTGGTTGCAAGAGCCGAAGAACCAAATTTGATGGATGATCTTCGCATCACTACACAAAATGACGAATTGTCTATCTCATTTGACGATGTATTCAAGCGACATAGGGGAACTATTTGGATTGAAATCACGACTCCTTCTCTTACAGAACTTGATTTATCAGGTGCTACTACCACAAAAGTTTTGAATTTCAAGGGGCTAAAAGATCTTACTATTGAACTGAGTGGCGCTTCTAAATTGGCCATAGATGCTGAAGGAGAAACACTGAATACAGATATCAGCGGAGCTTCTCAATTAAACATCAAAGGAAAAATGAACCAAATGAATATCGAAACTTCTGGAGCTTCACGAATTAATGCAACAGATGCCAAAATAACCAACGTTCGGGTAGATGCTAGTGGAGCAAGTGTTGTGGAGTTAGGTTCTACCAATATCCTTGCTAAAAAAACATCTGGAGCTAGTCGAGTTATGCAGAAATAATACACATAAATTTTCTCCGTTTGAAAAACCATTCGTATCTAGCAATAGACGTACGAATGGTTTTTTTAGGACTATATGTACCAAAAATGCGTAAATACAGATTGAAATACGGTTTTAATCGTTAATTTCACGAACAAACTAATCCAAAGACAACATGAGAAATTCGATTTTTGCCTTTTTATTAACCCTCTTATTTCTTGATACGCAAGCACAGACACCTACTCCTGAGCAACTTATTCGCAAATATATACAAGCAACGGGTGATACAACCGTCTATGATTCTGTTCGCAATTTCACGTGGAATCGTAGTTACCGTGCCAATGCACCAACGGATTTTGACGAAGAAGTAATTATTTCCATTCAGGATGCAGCGATTTCTCGTAAAAAAACATTGATGCAGCGTGACTTCTTTTATGTCGTCAATAAATCTGCGGGCTGGCTTAAAATCCCAACTGGAAGCCGCGACAAAATCCCGACGTACAGTGTCAAAGACTTGAGTGTAAAGGAAAGAGCTGCAATGCAATTGGAAGTTCTGGATGGTTTGTGGGCATTTATAGATTATAAAACAAAAGGTTACACAGCTCAAGTACTTGGAAATATTCTTGTTGGCGCTACTTCTACTTGGCATTTAGCATTGACTAAAGAAGGTATAAAACGTAGCTATTTCTTTGATACCGAAACCAATTTACTTGTGCGGGAAATAGAAGAAACCACCGACGAAACCGTTACTTGGGACTATAAAACATTTACCAAAACAACGGCTGGGCTTCTTTATCCAAGCGCAGGTACCCGTACAAGCAGTCGCGACAAGCGAGTCGTACCTGTTACTACAACTTTGCGCATCAACACTTCTATTCCAGCTTCCTTATTTGTTCGCTAATTTTGCGTTGTGAAAGGAGTAATATCTTGAAATTATGCGGAAAATTGGGTGGTTTTTGGGTCTATTTATTCTTCTACTTATCATACTTGTAAGTGGCACACTTATCTATTTAAAAACCCCAGCAGGTCAGCAACGACTATCCGACTTCGTATTCAAACAAGCAAGTTCTTTTCTGAAAGCCCCCATTGAAGGCAGAATTTCCTACCAATTCCCAGACTGGATATTGGCAGAGGATTTCTTACTGAAAGATCAAGAAGGCGATACACTTCTTTACACAAAACGCCTCAAGGTCGATATAGACATGTGGGCACTCATTCGACAGAATAGACTATTAATAAGTAAACTAGAGGCGAGCCATACTATTGGTCATATTCGTAGAAAAAAGACATCAGACACCTTTAACTATACATTTTTAGTTGATGCCTTTTCTAGCTCTTCGTCAGATACTTCGCAGCAAAGTATGGGTATTGATTGGAAAAAATTGACTCTATCACAAACAAGATGTACATTCGAAGATGCCCTTCTAGGGAATTACGGGACGCTTCATATTGAACAGTTCACGACTGGATTTTCTATTTTTGATCTTTCCGATAGCCGTTTTCACGTTTTACCTACCCAAATTGAAGGGGTTCAATTAGATGGTACTATCCGCAATTGGGGGACGAATACAGAAGATACTCTAGCAAGTTCTCCCTCTGCTTTTCAAATCGCCATGAAACCAATAGATATTCATCAGTTTCATTGGAATATCCGTGATTATGCAGACACTCTATTCACAAACGGGCAACTTACGAAAATGGAAGTTATGCCCAAAGAAGTCAATCTTTCGAAAAAAATCATTGATTTACAGGACATCCGCGCACAATTAGATGCTATTGCATTTTCAACAAATCCAAATTACACCCGCTCACCTGAATCTCCTTATTCATCATGGCAAGGAAAACAAATTCAGCTGGATTTTCCGCACATATTCTATTCACCTGCCAAGAGTTATATCCACTTACGGGGTTTATCGATGGGCCAAATGGCACAACTACAAATAAGACAACTAGCCACAGAGGTAACCATTACTCCAAAAAAATGGGATATCTCTTCTTTTGTATTCCAAACAAAGCAATCTAATCTACATTTGGCTGGGCATATTTCTACCAAGCGCTCCAATTTGCTGCAAGTCCCACAAGGAAATTGGGATATACAACTGGAAGCACTGCCAAGCCAACTAGATATACAAGAAATGGCTCTTTTATATCCCTCACTTTCAGATTATTTACCCGTTCGTGAAGGAAAATTTCGTTTTTATTCAGAACTCACAGGAAGTTTAAAAAATCTATCTATTAAAAAAGCATACCTCCAAGCACCAGAAGGGATTTTGGTGGATATGAACGGACAAATAAAAGGACTCCCTGATTTGGCTAAAACACAAGGGAATTTCAAGTTTCAACAAGTGAAATTCTCAAAAGGATGGCAAAATTGGCTTCCTGACTCACTGGTTTCAGCCTATCATTTACCTGAGTTAGCTCATTTTACAGGGACGTTAGAAGGGAGTTTATCCTCCATAAAAGCACAATTATCTGGAAAGTCCACGTTGGGCAATGTAACCCTTTCAGGTAATTGGAACAAACAGAGTTTATACAAGCCAGAATCTATCTTTCTGGATGGAAATGTACAAAATATAGCTTTGGGGGTGATTTTGAAAGACACATCTTTGCAAACATTTACCTCGCATTTTACAGTTTCTTCCTTGCGCCCATTTGCAGAAAACCGACAAATAGATTACGCCATAAAAGTCGATGAGGTTGGGTATCAAGGAACAGAATACACAGACATTCATTCAAAAGGAACCTGGAGAGACAGCCGTTTAGATTTTCAGGTAGATAGCAAAACAGCACAAGCAGGTATACAATTTGATGGGACATTCGATTGGTCACAGCGTCTTCATTTACAAGGGAATGGATTTATTTCTCATTTTTCTCTCCCGCCACAGACGCAATTTCCGCAGGCTATCACCCTAAAAAACACTTCTTTACAGCTAGACTTGACCGTAATAGACCCAAGTAAATGGACTTTACAGGGTTTTTTAGCGATTCCACGCAGCACATGGCAAACAGCCAACCAACAAGTGGACGTCGAACAGGTACAAGTTAGTTTTACACAAGACGCGGGGATAGATAAAATGCAAATTGAATCGCCTTTTATGCAAGCAACTCTATTGGGGAATGAGTCTTTTTTGGCGATTCCAAATGCTTTAGAACAAGTTGCTCATCTCTACTTTAAAATGCCTAATACCCTTGAACCTGCTAAACAAAAAACGACAGGAAGTTGGTCTTGGCAAGGCACCATCAAGAAACATGCTCTATTTGATGTATTTGTCACACAAAAAATAGATTTTAAGCCACTGGTTTTCCAAGGTGAACTACATACAGACACAACACGGCAAAGTCATTTCACTTGTACTTCCCCTTTCCTAAAAATTGATTCATTGGAAGCAAAAGACTTATCTTTTTATATCCAAACCACCGAGCCCTCCGCACGTATTACGGCCTCCATGTCTCAACTTCAGCAAGGAGACTTTCGTATTCAAAAAGCAGAATCATACATGGAAATTCGTGACAATAAAGCAGATTTCCGCTTAACTATTCTGGATTCTTTAGATAAGAAAATACACCAAGCGGGGCTTTTCGTTCAAGCAGATTCAGCAGCAATTCGGATGACACTTGCCCCAAAAAGTGTCTTCATTTATTACACGCCATGGGAAAGCATCGAAACAGGTTATGCAGAAATTCGTTCCGAAAAAATACGATTCCAACAGTTAGGTATTTATGCCAAGGAACAAGAACTCTCAATCACGAGTGACCAAAAAAATCCTACTGATTGGCTCATTCATGCAAAAAACCTGGATTTAAAGACATTAACTACAGCATTTACAAGAAACGAAGAGTTACTCGATGGTAAATTAACCACCGATATAACTGTTCGCGATAGAGCTACTTCTCCAACATTCGTTGGAGACATTTCAATTGAGAAACTGAAAGTCATTGGCACTCCTATTGGCGATTTCAAAGGCATTGCTACCAATGAAGGTACAGAAAGTATTTCTATAAATGCTACCCTGAAGAGTACCTCAAACGATTTATCGCTGCAAGGTAAATATGCATTAAACAAAGAAAATCCGTTAGATCTAATCTTACAAATACAGCAATTAAATGCCGAAACCATTCAGGCATTTAGCTTCAATCAATTGCGTGACGCGTCAGGAAATGTAGCGGGACGTTTCTTGATTTCAGGAAACTTTGAGCAGCCAAATATAGAGGGACAACTTCGTTTTAATCAGTTTAGAACAACGATTAATCAAACAGGAACACCCATTTATATTGATAAACAAGCTATTACGACCTCACAGCAACAGTTACTTTTCCAACAGTTTATTATCAAGGACAGTTTGAATAACAAGTTAGAAATTGATGGTCGAGTAAATTATGCAAATTTCTCCCGAATAAAGTATGATTTAGCTCTTCAAACAACCGACTTTTTGGCTTCCAATGCCCGCCGCTCAGACAATGAACTTTTCTATGGTACAGCTTTTCTAGACGCGAAACTAGCCATTTCAGGTGAGAATGAACAGTACCTCGTTACAGGAAATATGCGTGTAGCTGATAAAACAAGGTTGACCGTTTTTATGCCGGCAGACGAACAAGTAGGTAGCGAAATGGACCAACTAATTACGTTCGTCACCAACAAGAAGGAGTTAGAAATAGTCCAAAAAAGCAAGTCAAAACAGAAGAAAACACCCGTTAACTCCAATTTTAGCAACACAGGCGTAACTGTCAATTTACAAGTGAGTGAGCAAGCGGAATTAACGATTGTCATGGATGAACTAACGGGCGACAACATCAAAGTAAGAGGACGAGGGCAGCTCACAACGGGATTAGACCAAAATGGAGAGATTTTCGTCTTAGGTAAATACACCATTCTGGAAGGAACCTACCGCCTGACTTATCAAGTATTTGAGCGTTTATTTTCTATCGATGAATCTAGTAAAAGTAGTATTACATGGAAAGGTGACCCAATGGACGCGGAGATTGCGATTCGAGCAGCCTATAAGGTCAATAAACCGCTAGTTGGTTATCCTCTAACCTCTAAAAGTGCTGCAGATGAAGCACGCTTGCAAGCAAGTATTCCGTTTTCAGTAGACATTGTTCTAAGTGGAGAACTATTGGCACCACAAACTGAGTTTGCGCTAACGATTCCCAAAGAAATAGCGGATAGACAACTAGGCTCAGATCTGGCTAACCGACTTGCTGAAGAAGGTTTTACACTCTATGAACCCGAAAAGATTGGGCAGCAAACTGTAAATCCGAAGGCTGAGGCAAACAAAGAAAAGATAAAGGAACAAGCTATTTTTATGTTGATGTTTGGGCGGTTTGATCTACTTGGCGCAAGCCTTGGGCAACCCGTGGACGCAGAAGGATTTGCCAGAAAGCAGGTCAGCCAACTTGTCTCAGAGCAGCTCGATAAGCTAGCAGATGAAATTATTAAAGGAATTGATTTAGACCTAGGTGTACGATCTGAAAGTAGTGCAGATCATCGTTTACGAAGTACCAACGTGAATGTTGGCGTCAAAAAAGGATTTTTCAATGACCGTATCTCGGTTTCTGTTGGTAAGAATTTTGAACTAGAAAGTGCGCAGCGACAATCACAAGAAATTTTTGATAATATCACGGCAAATTATGCGATTTCCAAAGATGGGCGTTATCGCTTCAAGGCATTCCGAACAAACCAATACCAAATCGAAGGATTTGTGGTGGAAACGGGTGTTGGCTTTGTCTTGACCTTGGATTATGACTCGGCAAAAGAGATATTCAGACGGTCACATAGTACACCCTAATCCAAGATCATCATTGAGATAAATAAAAAGTGAACATTTCAAGATGTGTTGAATAACCCCTTGACGCTTAGATAAGTCACCTATTGTAAATGGATTATTCTTTTCATTTCTTGTTGGTAGAGAAGAATCGGACAAGAAATTCATTTCAAAATATATGCAATAAACTTCATGGATATAAGAAAGAGCCTAGTAGCCATTGTAATTTTTCTTTCGGTGGTGTTCCTCCAATCGTGTCAAATATACAAAAGAGTACCCTTGGGCGAGGCCATTTATCAAGGGGCTACCGTAACGATTACCCCACTAGATAGTAGTTTGAAACTTAAAACGAGTTCTTTGGTTGAGCAACTTCAAGAAGAAGTAATTCGACCTAACCCCAACAGCCAAATTTTTGGATTCCCCTATAAAGCGGCTATTTATTATTGGTTAGGAACGGGCAAAAAAAAGCGAAATTGGACGGATAAACTCGTCTCTCGGTTTGGGGAAACACCAATTTTACTGAGCCAACCTATCCTTGACCGAAATAAGCAACTAATCCAGGACTATTTACGGGCGAAAGGCTATTTCGGCGCAATCGTTCAAGCAGATAAACAGGCACAAAAACACAAAGCAGTCGCGCACTACCGCATTCAATTACCTACAAGATACATAGTACAATCCATTGATTTCCAAAACAATAATGAAAATGCATTACATTCTGACTTTTCTCATGCTGGACTTTCCTCCTCTATAAAACCCGGTGATTTTTTTGATTTTAGTCAAGTAAAAGAAGAACTTGAACGCCTTGAAAAGACACTTCGGTCACAAGGATATTATTACTTTTCGTCAAGTTATATCGGAATTGAAGCTGACTCAACACAAGCCAAGCAAGCACTTGCTCTTCGCTTTTTTCTCAAACCAAATCTTCCAGAACGAGTAAAAAAGCAGTACCTAATCAATGATATTTATGTGTTTACACAAGAAAAGGGTAACCAAGAGACAATTGACCTAACCTCTGATATGTTCCGTGGGGTTCTCCTATTTGACTCTACACAACGGTATAAACAAACACTTTTTACAGAGACTATCGGTTTTCGACCAGGAAATATTTACAGCGAAGAACTTGCGGAAATCACTCGAACAAGACTTGTTGGATTAAACAACTTTCGTTTTGTTCAGTCGCGGTTTGAGGTGGTCAATCGCTTGGATTCCACCTTACTGAATGTATATTATTATTTGATTCCGCAAAAAAAGAAGTCACTTCGCACAGAGTTAAACGCCATTACACGCTCTAATGGCTTATCAGGCTCACAAATAAATATTAACTGGAGAAATAGCAATACTTTCAAGGGGGCAGAACAGCTGGTCATTTCAGCAATTGGCGGGATTGAACTTCAACTTGGAGGACCCTCGCCAGGTGAATACCGCGACAATTATCGCTTTGGTCTTGAAGCCAACCTCTTGATTCCACGTTTCTGGCTACCCTATGGCCGTATCGACCCGGAAACAAGCCGTGTTTTACCTAAAACTGTCGTGAATATCGGGTATGAAAACTTTATCAAAAGTGGGTTGTATAACCTCAATTCTCTCCGCGCATCACTCGGTTATACTTGGCGGCAAAATGCACAATTTACACACACACTTTCTCCGTTAAGTCTCAATTTTGTTCGCTCTAGTAACTACAGCGAAGAGTTCATTTCAGAAATTTTTCTTGACCCACGTTTACTCTCGATCCTCGACAACCAACTCATTCCGAGTGGTTCTTATCAAGGAGTATTTACACCCAAACCTACCCGCAATGGCCGTGACCAATGGTCTATCAGTGGAGGAGTTGATTTGGCAGGGAATTTAGTCGGACTCATCAATCAACTTCAACGTGATGAAGCCAAAAAAGGAAGGCTATTTGGAGAAACCTTCGCACAATATGCTCGTTTTGAAGGCGACATTCGGTATAGACACACGTATAATCCACAGCTAAAATGGGCAAATCGGCTCTTTCTTGGTGTCGGTATCCCTTACGGAAACTCTCTCCAACTCCCATTTGTCAAGCAGTACTTTTCAGGTGGTAACAACTCCATTCGTGCCTTTCGTGCAAGAGCCATTGGGCCAGGGACATACCAACGAACAGGTAATTTGACAGAACAATTCCTCGGAAATAACACAGGAGACATCAAAATTGAACTCAATACGGAACTCCGATATAAGCTTACCAATTTTATTGAAACTGCCTTTTTCATTGATGCAGGAAATGTTTGGATGTACAAGGACCCCTACATTTACGATGAAGGCGCCCTATTCACGAAAGATTTTTATAAACAGCTAGCTGTTGGCTCTGGTATCGGTCTTCGTTTGGACTTTTCATTCATTATTTTTCGAATGGATTTAGCAACTCCCCTGCACAAACCTTGGCTAGAGCAAGGAAATAAATGGACTTTCAATAACATCGAGTGGAGTAAAGCATGGCGACAAGAAAACCTACTATTAAATTTGGGTGTTGGATATCCGTTTTAATTTATTTTTTCCAAAAACGGAGTAAAAGTGTTTCCGCTACCAAAAAGAGAAGAGCTGCTCCTGCGAAATACCACCACAGAGGTGTAGTCTTTTCATTTGCCTCAAATAAATCTGGAATTGCCGAGGCTGTCAGTCCGTCATGTACAATTACGTTCGGCCATTTTTGTGTCATCTGACGCAATTCGTCCACAGAATAATGCGCAAGCAAGGATTCTTTTGTTTCATGATTGAGCGCTATTTTCTTCATATAATTTCCTTCTGAAAAAACGTCATAAATCCCGGACTCTACGCCTTGGCTATTGGGGATTTCAGACGATGCAGGTACTTGTATCACCCATTCATTCCCTTGGATAGACTGGCTCGGAACAAAAGATATATCTCCTTTTTTCAAGCTAATAACTGCGTTAGTAGTTGGGGAAATATAAGGCAACCGAATCGTTTCTTCTTGACTGAGTCGGTAGGCCATTTGGGGTTGTGTCATACTTAATGCAGCCATTTTAAGAAAAGTTGCTACAAAAAAAGCATGCTTTACAAATGTCCCATACGTTTCGTCCATGGGAGACGCCAAAACATAGGCATACCCACCCGTGGATTGCTTAGTTCTTGACAGGAAGCGTCCGCCCGTTTTTTGCTGCCAAATCACTTCGCCTGCACCACGCCAAGAGAACAAAGCTTTCACATCAGGAACTTGCATTTTTCCTTTTTCGAAAACAGAGTTTTTATCAAAAACATCAGCAAAAAAGGAACTTGACAGATCGGGTTCTGATAAAGGAACAGCCGGAAGATTCGCTGGTATTAGTTCTAATGATTGTACACCCAATGTCGCTAAAAAAGAACGGTATTCATCCAATGAAAATGAGTCAGATGGAGGAATAATGAGCACACTTCCCCCTTTTTGCATAACCTTACTAGCAGCATCTTGAAGTCCAGAAGGGAAACTCGACACGCCATCCAAAACTAATAAATTTGTTTTCAATAACGAACCTAAGTTGCTATTTCGGACAGAAGATGCCGTGTATGTCGCAAATGAATCGTCCTGAAAGACCTCTCTTATGTATCTAGAAGGATTTTTATCAAATAAGTGAACTACATTCACCTGCGGAGAAGCCACCAAAACAAAATGATAGGTATTGTCGAAAATAACGGGTTGATCTTCTATCTTAAGTTGACCTTCGTGCTCTCCCTTATCTCTAATCGTGAAAGAAAAAGAAGCTGTAGCCTGTCCTTTTGGAGGAATACGCACAGGAACACTAGAAATCGGTTGATTATCTAATAAAAAGCGCAATACAGTCTCCTCTATTGGCTCATTACCTCCATTTCGAAGCTTAACTCGGAGTACAGCGCTTGTCATTTCCCTTAAAAAAGGATTTTCAAGCCAAACAGAATCAATGATGATGTTGGTTGTTTTTTCAGGTAAAACCGGAATAAAATGATATTCATCCAAGGAGTCAAATGGAAGTGTCGCAATAGAACCCATCGTACTTTTCTGAAAATCAGAGAAGTAAAAAAAACGACGCCTTCCTCCTTTCTCAACTTCATCTGCGGCTTGAGCTTGTCTATTCATAAGTTGTGCTAATGTCCTCGTTTCTCCGGAAAAACGCACCTCTGTCAACTCTTTTTTTACCTGTTTTGGTGAAATCGGACTCGATACCCCCACCAACCGGTCATTTGTCATCCACTGCCAAGAAGAAGCAATATCTGCCATTGTCAACCATTCTTCTAACTGAATAACCGCTTGATCTAACAATCCCTTGTTATCAGCTAGGTTTTCCATGCTCCTTGAATTATCTAAGTAGATACTCTGAATCCCGAATGTGTTTGTTTCTCCAACCACGCTCTCTCCTTTATTCACCCAATAAGGTTGCGCAAATGCCAATACTAAGCAGGCCAAGGCAAGCAGGCGTAAGAGCAGTGTCAGCCATTGTTTTAATGTGCGGAAAGAATTCGTTTGTGTATCTATCGTTCGTAAGAAAGCGACTTGGCTAAAGTACACTTTTTTGGTTCGTCTAAAATGAAAGAAGTGAATGATAATGGGGATGAGCAAAGCGCCCAAGGCCCAAAGAAAAGTAGGGACTAGAAATTGCATATCGAAATTCGATTTTTCTCCATAAAAACGTAAATTTAGATAGTTTACCTCCAAGAATGCTATTTTACATGAACAATCTCATCGATTTTTGGGATAGTTTTTTGAGAGGATACACTTTATATATATCATCTAGAAATACCGAACGCGCGTATCTAAACACCAAATAGGTTCCGATTAATACGAAACACAAGTTTGTTCTCTTTGTTTTATCTAGATAACTAATTACAAATTTCTGCCCCATACCATTGATATGACTCATTCGATTTACCAAAAGAAACTAAGCATCATTATCCCAACTTACAACGAGGCTGCTTCAATACAGGCGCTTATTGATTCCATATTGTCCCAAAAGAATGACTTCATTCATCAAATAATTGTATCTGACTCTCCGGCTAGTACAGACGGAACGCTAGAGGTTGCGCAGGCGATTCCGGGTATTCTTGCCGTAAAATCACCGCAAAAAGGTCGCTCAGCACAAATGAACTTTGGGGCAAGTTTTGCTACGGGCGATATTCTTTATTTTGTTCACGCTGACACACGCCTCCATCCAGATTTTTGTTCAGACATTCAAAGAGCTATCCAAGATGGTTTTCATTTGGGTT
>JBKBRQ010000149.1:0-6646 GCA_046292055.1 Spirosomataceae bacterium
CTCTATTGGTTTTATTGTCATCCATTTGTTGCATTTCACTTTAGCTACCAAACAGCCTGCTATGACTGCCTCTACCATCGCGGCTACATTAAGTAATGGAGGTAAAAATCCCAGTTGGCTTACCAATTCTACGCGCTTACTAACCAACTTAACCCGAAGCCAATTTATCTCGCTTTTGGGCAATGCGCTCATCGCCTTTCCTATTGCCTATGGACTTTCTTGGCTCAACTTTTGGATTACAGGATACCATTTGGCAAGCCCCCATAAAGCCTATAAAATGATTCAAGAACTGAATCTCTTCGAGAGCCCTGCTCTATTACACGCAGGCATTGCAGGTATCTACCTTATGATTTCAGGATTAATTTCTGGCTATTACGAAAACAAATGGATTTATAGCTCGATGCAAGAAAGAGTATCTCAGAATACCTATTTGAAAGCTATTTTTAAGCCACAGACGCTAACACGATATGCCACCTTTCTGACCAAAAATATCGGAGGATTAACAGGAAATTTTTTCTTAGGCGTTTTTTTGGGTACAACTGCAGCAGTCGGTTTCACATTGGGTTTACCTCTTGATATTCGTCATATCACATTTGCATCTGGTAATTTTGGACTTGCCGCTGCTAGAC
This sequence comes from Spirosomataceae bacterium, assembly GCA_046292055.1. Taxonomy (GTDB): domain Bacteria; phylum Bacteroidota; class Bacteroidia; order Cytophagales; family Spirosomataceae; genus CAYNRA01. The sequence goes on from JBKBRQ010000149.1 coordinate 630, forward strand.
TAGGAGAATCATTGCCTCTTGACTTATTTATTCACTCCTTAGTTGGAGTAGCTGTTATTGGGCTAATCAATGTCGTTATTAGCTTTGGCTTGTCTATTATCATCGCGTTGAGTTCTAGAGGAACCAATTGGCAGGAAATCAAACAATTGAGTAAAAGTGTTTTTCTTCAATTTTTCCAAAATAGCTTAAGTTTCATTTATCCGGTTCAAGAAAAATTCAAGAAAAAATGAAACCCGATTTGCCTTTTATTCCTGCAATAAAATACTCTTTTTTGACACCGTATTATGATATAATTATCCGGTTAGTAGTTCCAGAAAAGAAGATTCGTACGTACATTGCTAATCTGGTTTCCGAAGAAAATAAAAAGAAATTACTCGATGTAGGTGTTGGCACAGGAACTCAATTAACTTATATTCAGAATATTAATCCTTCGCTCGACTTATATGGATGGGATGTAGACGAACAAATTCTAAAAATAGCCCAGCAAAAAATCGGTCATTTTACCCATTTAGTATGTTCGTCTCCTCCGTTTATTCCGTTTCCGGACAATCACTTCGATACGGTCGTTTGTACCTGGGTTTTTCATCATTTAACGGATGAACAAAAAGCCACACTTTTAACAGAAATTCATCGCGTGCTCAAACCAGGAGGTACATTTGTCTTAGGAGACTGGGGAAAGCCCAAAACTATTTGGTTGCGAATGGCGTTTTGTTTGGTGCAATTAGTAGATAATTTCGAAACCATGCGCGCGCACGAAAAAGGAGAAATACCTGCTTTTATCACGCAATCTGGATTCATAAATAGAGAAGAAAAAGCTCATTTCCCAACACTGATGGGCTCATTTTATATCATTACGGCTGACAAGCCCGCTTAATCTTACCTATCCTCATGGAATTACAACTCACTTCTTCCTACAGACCAACGGGAGACCAACCGCAGGCGATTTCGCAACTGACCGAAGGTATTCTTCGCGGCGACCGTTCACAAGTTTTGCTTGGTGTGACAGGGTCAGGAAAAACGTTTACAGTGGCAAATGTCATCCAAAATGTCAACAAACCGACATTAATTCTCAGTCACAACAAGACGCTTGCAGCCCAGTTATACGGAGAGTTTAAGCAGTTTTTCCCTGAAAACGCTGTTGAATATTTCATTTCCTATTACGACTATTACCAACCTGAAGCATTTATTGCCACCACGAACACGTATATCGAAAAGGATTTAATGATCAACCAAGAGATTGATAAGCTACGATTGTCAACGGTTTCATCACTCATGTCAGGTCGGCGCGATATAGTAGTCATTGCGTCTGTCTCGTGTATTTATGGCGCTGGAAATCCGCAAGAGTTCAAGCAAAGCATCATTCATATCAAACTTGGCGATATGATTAGCAGAAACCAACTCTTGTTTCAATTTGTGGAAATCCTCTATTCACGGACAGAGGCAGAGTTTTCACGGGGTACTTTTCGCGTGAAAGGCGACACAGTAGATATTTATCCGAGTTATGCTGATTTTGCGTATCGAATTGTATTTTTTGGAGAAGAAGTAGAAAGCCTTTCCCGCATTGACCCTATCTCTGGAAAAAAAATCAGTACAGAAAAAATGGTTGTTCTTTTTCCTGCTAATTTATTCGTGACGGGCAAGGAAGTCATGTTTGAAGCCATGAAGGAAATTCAAGATGAGATGATGGCGCGTGTCAAATATTTTGAAAGTGAAGGCCGACTTTTGGAGGCACAACGAATACAAGAAAGAACAGAATTTGATTTGGAAATGATGCGTGAGTTAGGATACTGCTCAGGAATTGAAAATTATTCTCGATTCTTTGATAAGAGAAAGCCCGGTGAGCGCCCCTTCTGTTTACTCGACTATTTTCCAGATGATTTTCTTTTAGTGGTAGATGAAAGTCACGCTTCTATCCCGCAAATACGCGCTATGTGGGGAGGCGACCGTTCCCGAAAAGAAGCACTGGTTGACTACGGCTTCCGGCTGCCTTCCGCGATGGATAATCGGCCATTGACATTTAACGAATTTGAACAATTAACACCACAAACAATCTTCGTCAGTGCTACTCCTGCTGACTATGAATTACGAAGAACAGATGGAATTGTGGTTGAACAAATTATTCGGCCAACGGGTTTACTCGACCCCAAAATTGACGTACGCCCAAGTTTGAATCAAATCGATGATTTATTGGAGGAAATTCATATACGCGTCCAACGCCAAGAGCGAGTTTTAATTACGACCTTGACCAAACGAATGGCTGAGGAATTAAGCAAATATTTGGAAAAAGTAGGAATCAAGGGAAGATATATTCACTCAGAAGTCAAAACGATGGATCGTGTAGAGATACTTCGCGAGTTACGTTTAGGAATTTTTGATGTATTGGTTGGTGTCAATTTACTCCGTGAAGGCCTTGATTTACCAGAAGTTTCATTGGTGGCAATTATGGATGCAGATAAGGAAGGTTTTTTACGTGATATTCGTTCGTTAATACAAACGATTGGTCGGGCAGCACGTAACCAAAATGGGCAGGTTATCATGTATGCGGATAAAATAACAGGGTCTATGCGACAAGCTATTGATGAAACAAACCGCCGTAGAAGTATTCAGGAAGCGTATAACACAGAAAATGGTATCACCCCAACCACTATTTTAAAAAGCAGAGAAGCCATTATGGAACAGACATCTGTTGCAGACTTCAAAGCGTCTACGAAGATGTATTTAGAACCTGAAGGAGCTGCATTGGCCGCAGATCCAATTATTGCTTATATGAATGCTTCGCAATTGGAAAAACTCATGAAAGAAACACAGCGAAAAATGGAAACCGCTGCCAAAGAATTGGATTTCTTGCAAGCAGCCCGTTTACGAGACGAGTTAAAACAGATAGAAGCACGTTTAGAGAAGGTACAGAATTAACAAAAAGCCCTGTCTTTATAAAGACAGGGCTTTTACTTTATCCAAAAGGAGCGTATTAAGATTATTTCTTAGTAGCTGCCATGTCTGGATTCAAAAGATCGTAGAATTGGTTCAAACGTGGCATCAAGATGATACGCGTTCTACGGTTTTGCTGACGACCTTCTTTCGTGTCATTTGGAGCTAAAGCGTTGAACTCACCACGACCAGCTGCGATTAATTTGTTTGGATCTACGCCAAAGTCTTTTTGAAGAATACGAACAACTGAAGTTGCTCTCTTCACACTCAAATCCCAGTTATCAACCAATACATCGTTTGCATAAGAAACATTGTCGGTGTATCCTTCAATCATTACGTCAAGATCTGGACGAGATTGGATGATTTGAGCAATTTTGCCTAATACTGCTTTTGCTTTTGGCGTTACTTTGTAACTACCTGAACTGAAGACCATTCTGTCAGAAAGGTTTACCATAACTACCGTTCTATCAACCGTAATTTCTACATCTTGGTCAGCAATTCCTTCTGCCAAAACACCTTTCAAGTTAACAGCCAAAGCTAGATTAATAGAATCAGCTTTTGATTTTGCCGCTTGAAGAAGCGCAATGTACTGGTCTTTTTGCTCCAATTGGGCAAGCGTACGATCAATATTTTTGTTAGCAGTTTGCGAGAGAATTGTCAAGTTACCCACTTGTTCCATTTGTGTATCTCTCAATTTTCTTAAGTCAGAAACTTGTGATCTCAAATCAGCAATTTGTTCGTCACGAAGTTGGACAGTTGACTGGTTTGTTTTTGTTAAGCTTTCTTTTTCTTGCTCACAAGCAACCAACTTATTTTTAAACTCATTGATCATGTTGCCTCTTTTCTCGAGGTCGGCATTTGCTACTTCTAGTTGTTGTTGCAAATCAACATACTTTTTCTTAGCAACGCAAGACGACATAGCAATACTTACCATGGCGCCCAAAGCAAGCATTTGGGTTAGCTTCATAAATAATAGATTTTAAATTGATTCAAAATTTCTTCCGACGCAAAAATAATGTAATATTTCAAATTATCATATTTTGGGCTATTTATCTCTACCAAAACCAATTATTTTACGATGGCAATACACTTAATTTCTCTGTTTTACGCCAATCAATCTTTCCCTACTAATGGTTTTTGCAATAAATTTTTCACTTTTTCAAGCGGAAGTGCCTCTACTTTTCCTTGATGACCTTCTACCGTTTGCGCATAAAAAAGGGAGTTCAAAATAGCTTCTTCGGTTGCTTCAATCACAGCTAAAAAAAGAGGTGAAACGGCCTCATTTGTCAGTTCATTTGCTGCTTGTAGCCGGTTTGGGTTGTTATTTTTAATACGCAATTCTTCCGCCGTAGAAAAGGCGATGACGTAATCACCTGAACCATTTGAAGCTATCCCTCCTGTTTTTGCCAAGCCGAACAATGATCTACTTGCCAAACGTTCAAGGTTACGAGCGGTCATAGGTGCATCTGTTACCACAACAATCATACAAGACCCATCTGTCGGGTCGTTTAGCTTATCACTCAAATAATATTTACCCAATTCTTTCCCAATGTTTTTTCCGGCAACATGCAGAACGCCTCCGAAATTGGTTTGAACCAAAACACCCACCTGATAACCACCCAAAGAAGCGGGTAACTTGCGAGAAGACGTACCGATACCCCCTTTCCAACCAAAACAGACAGTTCCCGTTCCTGCCCCTACACTTCCTTGCGGCACATATCCTGTTTCCGCTGTTTGTATCGCAGTCAAAACATCCGAAATTTGGACGGATTGACTTCGAATATCATTCAAAAAACCGTCGTTTGTCTCACCAACTACCGGATTTAAGGAACGCACTTCCTTATTTTCTGGGCGACTCAATGTATATTCTATCAACGCTTGCGAAGCGATAGGAACAGAGAGCGTATTTGTCAAGATGATAGGCGTTTCTAGATTTCCTAGTTCTTTGATTTGTGTATAGCCTGCTAGTTTTCCAAATCCATTGCCGATGAACACAGCAGCCGGGACTTTTTCCTGAAAAATAGAACCTTCATGCGGAATAATTGCCGTAACTCCTGTTTGAACTCGCGTCCCTTTTTGAATAGTCGTGTGTCCTACTTTCACACCGGGTACATCTGTGATGGCATTCCATTTTCCTGTAGGAAGCACACCTATTTCAAGTCCCCAACGGGTGCGTGGGCCTCCTGTTTCAGTCGTTTGTGCTTGTATCATACAAATTGAGGAAAAGTACATAAAAAGAATGAGGCTCCGCATATAGATTGACTGGTAAATATCAAAGATAAAACAAATGTATTTTATCTTTTCAAGAAAAGTAATTACTTACATAATGAGAAGGAAATCATCGGCTAAATACATAAAAAAAGCGACCCAAGAGTCGCTTTTTTTATTTTCAAATAAGGAGAAATTACAAAACAACTACTCCGTTTTCATCAGATGAAACTCCACTCGGAACAAACTTATCTGCTTCCTCGTCATTTAACCAAGTTGAATCATCTATCACATATCTAAACTGAACTTCCTGATTGATAGGCAATTCAATGGTTGTTTTGAACTCACCTGTTTTTTGTTTTTTCAACAAGGTTGCCGTAGCATCCCATTCGTTGAACTCACCTACAACTGCAATTTTTTTTGCTCCATCTACTAACTCCGCAGGCACTGCAAAAGTTACTTTACACAATGGTTTTGATTTTAAGAATTGCTTCTTGATAGCCATAAAACATTTATTTAGTTTACGCTACAAAGTAAGATATTTTACTAAGTAAATCAATGACTATCAAGGAGTTATGTTCAAAAATTCTTCAAATAATGCAATTAATCGTACAAATAAATATATTATGCTTGTTTGAATTTACTCAATGCTACTGAATCAATCGCGCTGCGTCCTTCGCAAAATACGTTAAAATGATTTTTGCTCCTGCCCGACGAATACTCAGCAACATTTCCATCATCGCTTTATCTCCATCTAGCCATCCATTTTGTGCTGCCGCTTTAATCATCGCATATTCTCCCGAAACGTTGTAGGCGGCAATTGGCAACGGAAAAGCCGTGTGTAGCTGATGGATGATGTCCAAATAGCTTAAAGCTGGTTT
>JBKBRQ010000150.1:0-6578 GCA_046292055.1 Spirosomataceae bacterium
AGATTAACTTCGAGCTGCAAACTCGGTTCCAATTGTAAGAAATTTGCCTCACCTAATCGGGCTAATCCAAAATCATTATCCATTTCTACCTCTCCGTAACCTACATACACTGGTAGAGTCAAATGAACCAATTTTTTAGATAAAAGCGTATATTCGATAAAACCTCCGGCAGACCAATAATCCATATAAATACCTGGAATCGTTTCTGACTGGGGAATAATTTCATTGAGTGACACTTGGTAATAGCCTCCTATAGCAAATTTATCTTTTACTTGGATACCACTGCGAAGATTAAAAAGCGCGGCGGTGCTTTCATCGAACGTTGTCATACCAATACTTGGGGCAACAAAAAAGCCGATGTCTTTGCCTGAAATGCGCGCGCCTTTTCCAAAGAGAGTACTTGCTTCTGTTTTTTCCTGCGCAAATACGTGATTTTGAAGTGTGAATATAGAAATACAAAGGAGACTCAAAAATGTACTTTTTTTCATTTTAATTTTCGTTTAGACTGTTTTAATGGACTAGCTTTTTCTTTATTTGTTACGAAATACAACAGATAAAAAACAAACAAATAGTTTTTAAATCAACGTCACGCTATTCATTTTGAATCGTTTTTTTTATTTCCCGATTTTTTGAATGGGCTGTAACTTTCTTTCGGAAACATTTTATTTGTCAGATTCGCTAGGTATCTCTTAAATTGTTTATAATTAGTCTAAATAACGACAATCCAAAAGTCTATTGTATAAAGTGAAAAAAAAATGTAAATAAAAACTCTTGCAATTAGAGTTTGCAAGGGTTGATTCAATTTGATAAAAAGCAAAAACTAAACCTACCAGAAAACTATTTTTGCGTGTAATGTATCCAAGCCATTTCAGCAACTTCAGCAATAATTCGTTCGTTGGCATCAAAGTCTTCTCGACTTTCCGTAACAAAAACGCTGATATACAATGGTTCTCCGTTGGGTAAGAAAATAATGCCGATATTATTTACGGCGGCCGTAATACCCGTTTGTTTATTTTGTCCAGACCATCCTGTTTTATGCGCCACTGTAGTTCCGGCAGGCAACAGACCTTTAAGTCGTTTGGCACCTGTTGATGTATTTTTCATAACATTCCAGATAAATTGATGGCTTTCGGAGGATAAATAGGCATTTTTATTTTCGTAGAATGCTTTCAAAATCTTGTTTGCCTCGTGCGGCGTAGTCCAATTTTGGAATTGGCTGTTCCAGTCGCTCTGCATAATTTCCTCATTAATTTTGATGGAAATATCTTTGAAGCCTTTTTCGTGGAAATATTTTTCGACCGATAACGGCCCGCCGAGTAATTTTAGGAGCATATCACAGCCGACATTATCACTCATAGAAACTGTGTATTCGAGAATTTGAGCGATGGTAAGCGTTGTGCCGTTGGGATACGCATCGCGGATGGGGCTGTAAATATCGGGCGTTAATAAATCCTCTTTTGCAATTTCGATGGGCTGATTAAGCTGAAAATTCCCTTTGTCTATCTCCGCCATCATAAACAATCCGATGGGACATTTGAAAACGCTTTGCATAGGAAAATGTCGTTTGCCATTCACGGAGATTTTTTCATTTTTATACTGAATAGCCACACCGACGACCGCCTTTTTAGAAGCCAATCTATCTTCGATTTGTTGTTTCAACAGCTGACTTGACTTTTGACTGAATGCAGGGGAACAACACCATCCGAGCAAGAAAAGGACAAAGAAAGAGCGCATGAGAAAAGGAAAAATTTGATGGAAGAAAAAAGATTTGGAGCAAATATAGCGGAAACTGTTGATTTCGAGAAGGGGGAGATTATTTACACTCCCCCCACAATACATCCTTACATTCAAGAAACAGTTGTTTATGCATCCATTTGGTCGAGTGCCTGAAAAAGCCTTTCTAATTCATCGTTTATAGTAATATCAATATCTCTACCCAAAGCGTATTTGTCTGTTTCTCCACTTTTCTCAATGCGTAGAAATTTTTCTAATCCATTGTACCCAATCGTATCTGAGATACTAGCATTCGTGGTAGATAACTGAGCATTAAATTTATTTCCTGTCTGCATACAAAAAGTATCCACCCATTTGAATTGAGTTTGATTTAACTCTGCATCTATTTCCCTATCTCCTTTTACCTTTATCTTTCTATAAATACGCCTCAAGTATGGGGCTGCTGCTTCAATATGTATCAAAGATATTCCTCTCGGATTTCTCCCTTCTTTGTATCGGAGGTAGAGAAAATATAGAAATATCGAAATTTGAACAGGCTTAAATTTTGGTTCAAAATAATCAGCAATAATAACTTTATAACCACAAGTTTGTCCTTTGTCCAAGTTAGGCTCTAATTTTATTTCAATATTTCCAATGGGAATTTCTCTTTCCAATTCGTTCATAATCAACTCCTTACGTACTTTTTCTAAAGCAAATACAAAGAATTGAAGCAGGATGGCATCGGATTTATTATCCATCATGGTTTGCATACATTTCCAGCAAATGTACCCAGTAAACATATTGGTTCGTATTCCCATTTTATTTCCGTTGAAATCCATGAAACAACCTGTTTGAGGCCCTTTGTGGCGGGCATTTCCGACGCTTTTTTCATCATTAAAAAACGAACGCAACAGCAAAGAAACGACAACCATATACGAAACAGCCAACCATTGGGGAGCATTGGGCATAATGTAATTATGTCTTGACCCGTCTACCATGATATGGTAATTTTCAAAATCAATCTCGCTAAATGGTCGGTTACCGACTCGGCGGGTATTGATGAGCACAATATAATCCTCCTCCTTGATACTAGATGCTAGTAACTCTTTCAGTTTATTCATTTGGGCAAAAAATTCATCTTTGAAGACGGCTGTGTTGGGATCACTAGGCAAGAAAGAGGTATCTGGAAGAAGTTGAGGTTTGTGAAACTCGTAGATTTTCCCTCTTAAATTCGATAAAAATACGTGTACGTCCTCGGCTAATTTTTCAGAGTCTGGTTCATAAAAGAAATATACATTTTTCATTCATTCCATTGGTTTAAAGGTTTTGATTGATGTTGGCGATGTAAAAATACCTAAACAAAAACGAATCAGAAAAAAAGTAAGGTTACCAACTATTTAGAGAGCCCACCAAATAGCCGGAACTTGCAATCAAATTTAAAACTATACCTTATGAAAACATTGTCTTCTGCCCTATTTAAGCGTTCTATTTTTAATATTGGTGCCGGTTTTGATATAGAAATAATCAAGCGATTAAGCCATCTAACAGACACTTTTATTTACACCAACGTTTATCTAAACTTTACAGATGTACGAAATGAGTATTTCTCGATGATAGACGACCAAAGTGATTTTGAGCTTCTTCATTATTCATCGGTGAAAGGGGCAGAAAACATATTTGGAGATACCGAAAGCCAACCGAGTATCAGTGACGCCTCTGTACCGCCATTCAATGAAGACAGATTTTCAAGACCCTTCAACAGTACCTTTCTCATGTCTGATTTTGAACAACGTTGGCTACTTTATTTTACTATTCGTATTAAGTCAACGAATCGGGTTGTTCATCTCTATTTTTATTATGGAGAGGGATTATCCACGTACATGTATCTCAGTCGTGCGGGTCAGATTGCTCCATTGGGGCTGGTAACGATACAGACAGGAATTTTGGAATTTCCAGCGCAAGGATTTGATGCTTTCTTTCAGGGCAAGCCAACACCTTTGTTTTGGGTTCGTGGTTTTGATGCTGATATTTTCACTCTCAGAAGATATAAATCTATTGAAAAGCAAGGTTTATTTTCTGTTGTTGGTATGAACTTTTTCAATCAATACCGCGTGGGGAATCGCTATATGGATTGTACAAAGTCAAGGCATTGCCGGGCTTTTATTACCCCAAAAGTAGAAAAACTGCTGCATATTTCTGAGCCAACAGACCTATCCAAAAAAGACCAAATGATTCATGAATTTTGGTCTGAAGAGATGTGCCATACAAGCATAAATGATTGGTCAATTGTTCCGAAAAGGCTATTGGGCTATAAAAAAACCGAACGTGTCATCACTTGGGAAAGCCTTGGTTCTCCCAAAGTATCTCAATTAGCGACGACGATACAGGAATTTGGACTACCAAAAGATGCTACGTTACATTTTATCCCTACATGTTTTGAAGATGAAGGCTCCTTATTATTTGCTGAGCTTGCCAAATTACCCTTTGCGACTAAGACATACGTACCCTATCCACTCGACTTTCTGGATGTTAAGTTTCAAGACATCAACACTTTATATGAGGAGCATACGCAAAGTACGCATGCATACGCCACTGAAACAACGATAGATAACATGAAAGAATAGTCTGTTTTAATATTACGAATCAGTGTTTCTATCTAAAAGCCATGAAAACATACTAATGGGATATTATAACCGCCCTATCTCCACTACAAAAATCCCAATCTGAGCATACCTTCAAGTAGATATAGCCACTACTTGAAGGCGTTACCTATGCAACAAACACACTGAATTATCGCAAATATTTGCCAAATTTGTACTCACTATTTTGTTGCAAATGACTTCCACAGACTCCTTGATTACCTACTTTGACGAAGACGAAATAAAACACATTGACCTTCCCAAGCGGTTTACATTTCCTTTTTATTACGAACCTCACCCACTGACGCGTTTGGCAGTCAAAGAATTACAAGATTATCTGACAATCTCCGCACCCGAAGGACATAATTTTGGACTCTCTAATGACCAAGAAGGACTGGTTATCGGTAAAATGTTTGGGGTTCTGGTAGTCAAAGATACACACGGAAAAATCGGGTATCTTTCTGCCTTTTCCGGGAAATTGGCAGGTAGCAATCTGCATCCAAAATTTGTTCCTCCCGTTTTTGACTTATTGGTAGAAAATAATTTTTTCCTACAAGAAGAAGAAGTCCTCAATGCATTAACTAGAAAAATCCAAATAAAAGAACAAAACCCTACCATACATTCATTAACAACTGACTTACAACAAATTACAGAAAAGTACGAACAAGATTTGCATGAATTAAAGCAACGAATTAGTCAAAATAAAATCGTTCGAAGACAACTAAGAGAGAAAGAAAAAGAGCAACTTTCCGCAGATGCCTACGAACAATTGTGCATTGATTTAGGTAAAGAAAGCGTTGCCGACAAACGTGTATTAGCGTACTTTATCCAAGAATGGGAAACTAAAATAGAGCAAGTCAAAAAACCGTTGGATATACTTTTGTCCGAAATTCAAGCGCTTAAACAACTCCGAAAAGAGAAATCCTCTGCTTTACAAACAGCTATTTTTGAACGATATACTTTCCTCAATCAGGCTGGAAAAGAAAAAAGTTTAGGGGCTATTTTCCAAGAAACGATTTACCAAAAGCCACCGGCAGGCGCGGGAGAATGTGCTACACCCAAGTTACTGCAATACGCTTTTTTGAAAGGGTATGAACCTTTGGCGATGGCGGAATTTTGGTGGGGTGCTCCACCAAAGTCAGAAATTCGCTTACATAAAAACTATTATCCTGCTTGCACGGGCAAATGTAAACCTATTTTGCAGCACATGCTTGATGGCATTGAACTCGATGAAAACCCATTTCTTACCCAACAAAATACAGAGGTAAAACTTGACATTTTGTACGAAGATGCTGGTTTTATCGTGGTTTATAAGCCTGCAGAGCTTTTGTCTGTACCTGGATTGGTTTCTGAAGACTCCGTGTATAGTCGTTTGCAAAAAGAATTTGGGATAGCAGAACCACTGATTATCCATCGGCTTGATATGCCGACCTCTGGCGTGATGGTCGTTGCCAAGACCAAGCAAGCCCACAAGCATATTCAAAAACAATTCTTGAACAGAACCGTAGAGAAACGCTATACAGCACTTTTATCCAGACGTATTGACGGAGAAAATGGTGAAATTACATTGCCTTTGCGTGGGGATTTCGATGATAGACCTAGGCAATTGGTTTGTTTTGAACACGGAAAACCAGCCCATACCCGTTGGAAAGTCGTGGAAAAAGGAACACATACAACGCGGGTTCATTTTTGGCCTTTGACGGGGCGCACCAATTGCGTATGCACGCAGCGCATCCACTTGGTTTACATGCCCCAATTGTAGGCGATGATTTGTATGGGAATCCAGCCACCCGTCTGCATTTACATGCTGCTTTTCTGGCAATTACTCACCCTTTTACAAAAGAAAGAATGGTTTTCGAGATTCCAGATCCTTTCTAATGCGTTACAAAAATCAAAATCTATTGAATAAGTTTTAATCATACAATTTACTCATAATCAATACATTAAGTAAATATATTTATCTATAAAAAAGTCCCAAATCATACAAGATAATTTGGGACTTTTCGCAGTATTTGACCGAGTAGTTATTTTACTTGATAGACGCGTACATAATCTATTTCCATTGTTGAAGAAACGAATGCCGGGTCGATAGCACCTCCGAATCCTCCGCCCATCGCGACATTCAGGATAATAAACTGAGGTGCATCAAACGGCCAAGTAGAAGGTGTTTTAACAGACGGTTTGTATGTGTAAGTAGGCTGATTATCAATCATGAAGACAATCGAC
>JBKBRQ010000151.1:0-6572 GCA_046292055.1 Spirosomataceae bacterium
CGCTGCTGCTCCACCTTGTGATGCCGCATTGTCTCCTCCTTGTTTTAAGTCATCGTTCGAAACAGATTTTGTTTTCTTCCGTCCAAAACTCATGCCATCCACACCCATTTTTCCAAGTTTATAGCTGAACGTCAAGCGAACACCTTGGTTCAATAAATTCATTTCCATGTTTTGGGTAAACGTAGGCGACAACAATTGCGTCCGAATCCGAATCCCGTTTGTTAAGAAGTTATCTCCTGCCAAACCAATGCTTCCTTTTTTGTTTTTAAACTCTTTGCGAACGCCCATTGAATAAAAACCAAATCCTCCTTGGCGACCTTGTAGCTGCACTTGTGAACCACGTAGGAAACTAAAACCTTGCACTTGCCAACCATCTTTTAGCGTAATCATGGTCATTAAACGACCGTTGATATTCCAACCTTGGTTACTTACTGCTTGCGATAACCCATCGATACCTGTTGTTTGACCTTCCAAGAAATTATAGAATGCCTCGATACCTCCGTTCACTGTCCATTTAGGTGTAATACTTACATTACCGAAGAAATTCACACCGGCTGCTTGCTCACGACCAATATTCTGGAAGGTTGTCAAGACGGCCCCACGAACACTGTCCAACGGAATACGCACCTGTGAAATGGCATTGTTCGTTTGGCGACCAAACATAGATAAATTCAAATATACTTTCTTGATAGATGCACTGATTCCCAACTCCACGTTATCTGTAAGTTCAGGTGCTAAGAACGGATTACCAACAGATATACTTTGTGGGTTAGCGGCATTGACGTTCGGGTTCAATTGCTGAATCCCCGGACGTTGGATTCTTCTGTTATAACCTGTTTTTACGGTATATTTTCCACCGTATGTTTTCGAAATATTTACACTCGGAACAAGATTTCCGTAATCCGGAATATCCACTTCATTTGTTCCATTTACTGTTGCTGAAATAGCCGTGTACTCATAACGAGAACCCAATTTAAATGTGTATTTGTTGCTTGTAGAAATCGTATAAGCCAAGTAAGCAGCAGCTACATTTTGACCATAATCCAATGAACCTGACGGACGTGAAGGGTCAAAAACAAAATTTGTACTACTTCCCTCTGCAAACTGGTAGTTAAAATCACTATTTACCCAACGGAAAATACCTTTCGCTCCAAATTCGAGTACTTGATTTTTCTGGATAGGCGTCGTATAATCCGTCTGGATTGTAAATTCTTGGTTGGTATTGAAGTTATTGTTTTGTTGCGTATTTAAGGTTTCTCCTCCTGTATTCAACAAGCCAGATGTAAAGTTATTTGTCAAGCCTGTACGACTATATAAACTCGAGATAGACCATTCTTGCTGTGGTTTATAAATTTTGATATAGTCTAAGTTGAAGTCCCAGTTACCGGATAAATCTTTGGTATTAACGACCCGATTAATGTCTGCTAATGGATTTTCATTAAAGAATGATTGAATATTTAATTCTTGCGAACGAACGAAATTACGAGTTCCGTAACGTGCCCCAGCTGAAATCGACTCGTTTTTCGAGATGTCGTAGTCCCAACCGAGTGAATACCGCCCAAAAACGCCTTGGTCTCTTGCTGTCGCCTCTTGTTTTGTCCGGACAGTGGCAGTCGGCTGAATCGTCGTTTGTTCCATTAATAACTCTGAACCGTTGTAGAAAGCACGACCGAAACCGTTCAAGTTAAAGCCCATTTTTCCTTGGCGATACGAGCCAAAAAGACCCAAGTTAGACCCTCTATTTCCTGCACCCGTATCGATATTTAATGTCGCTCCTTCGATATTATTTTTCTTTGTGATGATATTGATGATACCACCCGCGCCCTCTGCATCGTATTTGGCAGAAGGTGATGTGATGACCTCCACCGTTTTGATTTGATCTGCAGGAATCTGTTTGAGCGCATCTGCCACGCTAGACGCCATAATGGTTGAGGGCTTATTATTGATTAATACGCGAATATTACTATTGCCTCGTAACGAGACATTGCCATCAAAATCAACAGAAAGAAGAGGGACTTTCCGGAGGACATCTGCTGCATCGCCTCCTTTTGAAGACAAATCTTTTTCTGCATTATAGACCAAGCGATCTACTTTTTCCTCAATCATAGATTTTTGGGCAGTGACAGTTACTTCGTTGAGTTGTTTCGTTTGACTGGAAAGTAAAATATTTTTCAGGTTGATTGTTTTATCTTCCATTTTAGGAAGTGTCACATAGGTATCTTCATACCCGATGAAAGAAACACGAAGAACAAAAAAGCCTGTGGGTACATCTTTTAACGAAAATTGTCCTTTTTCATCTGAAATGGTACCGTCAATTGGTTTTTTTGTGTCATTTTTTTGGAAAATCGCCACTGTTGCAAACTCAACAGGCGCATTTGTCAGGCTGTCAATCACTTGCCCTGTGATTTTCCCAAACCCTTTTGTAGGTGCTGCAGATGCTGCGGAAGGAAATTGAGCGGAAGCTTCGAACCCCATGAGAACCGTACCCGCAAGTGCTGCCGCCAAAATAAACTTTTTCATAAATGATAACTTAAATAAATGCTTCTTTTTTCTAGATACAAAGTAAGCATACAGCTACCAGAACACGTCTTTGAAATAGATGTCACCTATGATATCGAGGATAAAAGGACATTTTTTAATAGATATTGATATTTATTACTCTTGACCGACTATTTTTTATTTCCCATCGCCTTGATTTCCTCTTTCGTCGGTTCATTGTACGCTTGAAGTAAATTAACTCGTAAATTCACATTTCATCTAGCTACATACACATGTCTTTTTCGATTCGCTCCAAACCATCTATTGAACTAATTGCCAAGATTCTCTTTCACTGTATTTTTTGGTTTATTTACCTCATCTTACCGCATGTAAATGCATATGTAGATAATGACACCAACAGAATGATGTATTTACGAGATACCTTTTGGATACCCCTTTCGGCTATTCCTTTTTTCTATTTCAATACAGAAGTTCTCGCGACCTATTTCCTTCAGCGCAAACGTATTCCTGCATATATTGGGAGTTTAATTGGTCTCATTTTCATATTTATGCTTGTACAATGGAAATTAAAATCTCTGCTTATCGACCAACACCCTGTCCGACTGTTTGACTTTCGGACAGTTGTTCCTGTTTTATTCATTGTGTCTATGTCCTCTATTTACAGTTTGTTGATTTATCTTCGAGCGCAAAACAAAGAATATACAGACTTAAAAGAAGAGAAATTAGTTTCTGAGCTTCAGTTTTTACGTTCTCAAATCAGTCCACATTTCATTTTTAATGTATTGAATGGACTTGTTTATCTCATCCGGACAGATGCAAAAAGTGCCGAAAACATGACCATTAAGTTATCAAAACTAATTCGGTACATGCTTTATGAGTCTGACAATCACCAAGTACCTCTAACCAAAGAAATTGATTATTTACGTAATTATATTGAACTTCAAGAAGTTCGTTTTGGTGAGGATGTGGCTATTTCATTTGAAGTAAACGGCCATTTTTCACATGAATCCATTGAACCCATGTTGCTTATTCCGTTTGTAGAAAATGCGTTTAAACACGGCGTAGGCTTACTCAATGAACCAATCATTCGGGTAGAGTTACTGAGCGAAGCCGAGCAAATTGTGTTTCGAGTCACCAATAAAATTGCACCTGAAACCGCTGAACACAAAGACCAACAATCTGGAATCGGACTAAAAAACGTAAAAAGACGCCTTGAATTACTCTATCCCAACGCACATACGTTGGAAGTAACCCAAGATAATATGTACTTTTATGTGACACTTCAACTTAAATCTAAAAAATAAATGGAAGCACTGCGCTGTATTGCCGTTGACGATGAAAGTCTCGCACGTAAATTAGTTGAAGAAAATATTCGACAAATTCCCTTCCTTGAGCTTGTTGCAACGTGCAAAAATCCATTTGAAGCGATGGAAATCCTAGAGAAAGAAAAAATTGATTTGATTTTTCTAGATATTCAGATGCCGGGCATGTTGGGGACAAAGTTTTTAGAGAGCCTTACCAATAAACCGATGGTCATTTTCGTGACAGCCTATGACCATTACGCTGTAGAAAGTTACGATTTGGACGTAATAGATTATGTCATGAAACCCGTGAGCTTAGAGAGGTTCATCAAAGCATCTTACAAAGCACTTGATACATTTCGAAAACAACAAAAATTAGTGGATAAAGGAATTAGCATCGCCGCTTCAGCTCCAATATTTGATCAAGCAGCAGACTATATTTTTGTTAATGTTGAATACTCATTGGTCAAAATTAATTTTTCGGATATTACCCATTTGGAAGGACTAAAGGACTACATCAAAATTCATGTAGCCAACAACACACGTCCGATATTAACCAAAGCAACCTTAAAAAGTATGGAAGAGCGGCTTCCGGCGAGTAAGTTTAAGCGGGTGCAAAAATCTTTTATCGTTCATTTAGACAAAATCGAGTCGATCCGAAATCACCGTATTTCGATTGGCAAATTTGAAATTCCTGTAAGTGAGTCGTATATGGAGGAATTACTACAAGCCATCCACTATTCTAAAGGAGGGAGTTGAGGTTTTTTTTGGGCAATGAATGCCAAATATTGGCAAAATAAACTACTAAATATATAAGGAGATAACTAATCAAAATACATATCCCAATCCATATTGAACACCAAACATACGTGGTCGGAAATTGGCGTTTGCCTCATTATCAAGACCTGAGGACAAAGATTCTTGCATTTGTGCTCCGACAGAAATCTGCCAATTTTCTTGGAACGTACGGGCAATCCTCACACCTGCTAGTCCGCTCCAAGTTACAGGACGAAATCGTGAGTTGGATGATTGATAGACTTTTTCTGCGCTCTCCCCTTCCAGTTGGCGTCCGTAGTTTCTGAAAAAGTCAGTAGAAACTCCGGTATATAAAATAGCTTGCCATTGTGCTGCCAACGGAACCATATATCCCACTTGAAGAGGAATAGCAATGTATTGAAAAGATACATTCGTCTGTTCTGTAGCTGCTAAGACGGTAGACAATGCATTGCGATTCGCATTGGTTTCAGCCAAATAAGAGGCTTCAAAGAAAGGCTGTATATCACCAGTCGCTTCATCAAAAGCAAAAACATTACCTGCTGTAGAAGCCCTCCCATTCATCCATCGAATACCTGTCTCAAGTTGCCAGCGAGGAGCTATCACCTTCCCGATTGTTCCTGCCCACTGACTAGCAACTCCCATCCGAAATGTTTGTGCAGGACGGTTCAATAACGATTCGTATCCATTTTTATCCGTCGGACCATTTGGCGTTCCTGCCACTGTTATCCCCCCTTCATTAGTACTGATACTTACTTTATTTTGTGCGAGCGTATTTAATACCGCCCTTGAAGCTACTGTAGGAAAATCAGCTAATTCCAACTGGGGATTAAAAGGAGAAATACCTCCACCCACTTGTATCCACGTTTTTTGTGCAATTGCAGGCTCATCCTCTTTTTTATCTTCTATTTCAAAAGAAGGTACAGCTAAAAAGCGACGTCTATTTTGCGCAAATCGGCTTCCATAATCAACCCAACTGAGCCCATTTATCAGGCGAGTTTCTGTCGAATGCATGGCCATTAAAACCACTTCTTTTTCCACTTCTAACGCCGGAGAAAAAGGCAAAGAAGTAACTTGATTACCTTTCTTTCCAGCATCGCCACTTGCTAGTCGCGTTTTTGATATCATGCGTGAATTTTGCACAAATGTACGAGGCGATGAACTTTTATCTTTTTCTATTTGTGCTAATTTCGGAAGCACAAGAAGCTGTTTTTCAGCTTTCGTTTGCTTAGTAGTCTTTTGATGATTCGATGCGAATGCGCGTCTATCACGTTCTTGCCAAACATAGAGAGCAGAGGCAATACCTAACGAAAGAAGTACACCCGAGGCAATCCGGAGCATAGGAGAAGTCCACCAAATGGGTAAGATTTTACGAGATGGTTTCTTTGGGAGTTGCGCCTCAATGGCTTCCCATAGCGAATCCGGCGGGCTCATCTCTCCTTCACGGAGAATTTCCTGCCAAGTAGGTTTATGATTTGACTTTTCTTCGCTCGTGTATTTCATATCTTTCGCTATTCAACCGCGCTTTTATTTACTTTTTCCTGTAGTAATGCTTTCGCCCGAAAATACTGCGACTTCGAAGTCCCCTCCGTAATTCCCAATAAAGTAGCAATTTCATGATGTTTGTACCCTTCTACTGCGTACAAGTTAAATACCATCCGACAACCGTCTGGCAAGGCTTGAATAAAAGACACAAGTTCCCGCCAAGTCAGTTGTTCCAAACCAGACTCACCCAAACCACCTTCTACTTGTAATCCTTCTGTATCAATATGTAAAGACCAATCTGGCCGGTTTTTCAGCGCACGAATGGCCGTATTAATAGTTATCCTCCGAATCCAAGCTTCAAGCGGGCAGTCAAACCGAAAACTTTCCAAATTTTTGAAAACCTTTACCCAAGCTTCTTGTAAAACATCTTCTGCATCTGCCCGATTTTTCATGTAACGCATCGTAACGGCAAAGAGCTTACTGGCATAAAGCTCATAGAGCTTTCGCTGTGCT
>JBKBRQ010000152.1:0-6554 GCA_046292055.1 Spirosomataceae bacterium
GACTCCCATCTTCAAGTACGACATTGGGGTAGCGTTTATCTCTCCGGAAATAATCGATGGCTAAGTTATGGGCTATCCGCAGAATCCACGGTAAAAACTTACCTTCCTCATTGTAGCGCCCATTACGTAGCGTTTTAATTGCTTTAATAAAAGTATCTTGCATGAGGTCTTCTGCCACATATTGATCTTTTACGACAAGCACAATGGTTGTGAATACTTTGGATTTGTAGCGTTCAACAAGAATATTAAACGCGCTTTCATCACCTTTTATGTAGGCTGATACAAGCTCACAATCGTTAACTTGGACTTTTTCCATTTTGATATACAATTTAGTTAACGTAGAAGTCTTATATCATATTGTGATGCTTTTTTTAATTGAGAATGAATTAACTTCCCGAAAGATAGAGAAAAAAAAGTAAATATGTCAAGTACTTTTTATGAAAATTTTATTTTTCTAGTACAACTTTGTACTTTGATTAGGCTTAGCTCCTTTATTACATTTAGTTTTTGGTATAATATTTGTCAAACTTTTTATACAAAGATCATCATTCTGTAAAATGCACCTATCCTCCAAACAACAAAAGTTTTTGCTTTACTTCTTACTTACCTTATTCTCCTCACCTATTGTTTTTGCCCAAAAAGACCGTATTGTCACGCAAGCTGGAGAAGAAATTCGTTGTAAAATAGCAGAGGAAACTCCTGCACGTTTTTCCTACTTTTATATTAATTCGGCAGGACAAGTAGCTAAAAATCAAATATTTAAAAGTCTGGTTACGCAGTTTGATTACGGATATTTCTCTGAGAACATTAGTAAAGATAAAGTTTTCAAAGATTCAAAAAAGGAAACAGAACCCTCAACTCGATTTGCAGCTACAACCTCTACTACAAAAGAAAAAACAAGCCAAACACAGCCACAAACTGTACCAACACCGCGTACTACACCTACCCAAGAAGCTAGTTTACCTGCAAATATTCGTTCTAAAAACGTATCTGACTATTATTTTTCAGGAACTACGTTTGCGCTACGTGGAGGTTTGACAAACTATATGGCTTCGTCTACACCTGTTGCCGCAAACTCTGAGTTATTTTATGACCGATTATACCGCGCATATCATGGCTCCGCTGACCTTTTGTATTACTTCAATAAGGGTATAGGGATAGGTATCAAAGCGTCTCAATTACGAAGTACAAGTGAAGGAGACGGCATTGTATTTTTTAACGGTTTACTTCAAGAACAATCGACAGGTTTTGTCCAGATAAACCGTATTTTGACCACAGTTGCTCCAACGATTTCGTTTAGATATGTACTCGACCCAAAAACATTCATTTACCTTAATGGAGCGGCGGGGATGTTTCAATTAAACGAATCAGGTACTTTTTTGGCGGATGCCTTCGAGGCGAAAGGGATGAATTTAGGTTTTTCAGGCGCTTTGGGCTTTGATTTTTTATTGGGTAAAAACCTAAAAAAGAGTGGAATTGCTCTAAATATAGAGGCTGGCTATTCTTCGAACAACCAGCCTCTTATTGATTACGGCCAAGGCGCTAAAACGCTACCAAGTCCGTTAGATTTATCTCATTTGAGCCTAAGCATGGGAATAAAGTGGATGAAAATTCCGACAGCTCAGAAAAAACGTGGAAAATCATAAAATCACATCACCGTACAAGTCAAACTCTTCTGTATGTGTGATTTTGACTTGTGCGAAATCTCCCAAACGAACCAAATATTTAGAAGCATCTACAAGCACTTCATTGTCCACTTCGGGCGAATCATATTGCGTTCTACCGATGAAGAAATCTCCCTCTTTTCTATCAAAAAGGACTTTGAATTCCTTTCCAACTTTGCGTTCATTCATCTCTTTAGAAATTCCTTGTTGAAGTTCCATGATAATGTCTGCTCTTTCCTGTTTGATTTCTGGATCTACGTCATCTTCCATAGAGAACGAATGTGTATTTTCTTCGTGTGAATATTGGAAAATCCCAAGACGTTCGAAACGCATTTTTTCTACGAAATGATACATTTCCTCAAACATTTCTTCCGACTCTCCTGGGTGCCCAGCAATGAGAGTAGTCCGAATAGCAATATCAGGCACAATATCTCGAATAGAATGAATCAACGCTTCTGTTTTTTCGCGTGTTATTCCCCGTCTCATTTTTTTGAGCATTTCAGTAGAACCATGTTGCAACGGCATATCAAGGTATTTACAAACGTTGCTGTATTTATTCATTACCTCGAGTACATCCATAGGAAAACCAGCTGGATAAGCATATTGCAGTCTAATCCAGTCGATACCTTCGACATCCGCCAATTTTTCAAGTAATTCTGATAAATTTCTTTTGTTGTAGATGTCTAATCCGTAATATGTTAAGTCTTGAGCTATGAGAATTAACTCTTTTGTGCCTTTTTTGGCTAGGTTTTTTGCTTCCAAGACGAGCGAGTCCATGTCACGAGAGATATGTTTTCCACGCATCAACGGAATGGCGCAAAACGAGCAGGGTCTGTCACAACCTTCCGCGATTTTCAGGTAGGCAAAATGGGCGGGAGTTGTCAAAAGACGTTCTCCGACGAGTTCGTGTTTGTAATCCGCTTTTAGGGTTTTCAGTAAACGCGCGAGCTCATTGGTACCAAACCAAGAGTCTACTTGAGGGATTTCTTGTGAAAGTTCATCTTTGTATCTATGTGATAAACAACCTGTTACATAAACTTTATCCACAAAACCTTGTTCTTTTGCATCGACATAGCGTAGGATTGTATCAATAGATTCCTGTTTTGCATTGTCTATAAACCCACAAGTATTGATAACAACAATACTCGAGTCGTCTTTTTTAGACTCATGCTCTACTTCAAGGCCATTGCCTTTGAGTTGGGTAAAGAGTACCTCAGAGTCCACAACATTTTTAGAACAGCCAAGGGTAACAATATTTACCTTATTTTTTTTAAGTCCTTTTGTTTTCATTATTGATTTTTGGATGTGTCTGCCTCTGAGGCAGGAACTTGTTTTTTGCCGAAAAGGGAGAAGTGAACATATCTTTTCGGGTTTTCTTTCATATCAGCAAAAAGAGCTTGCAGATTTGCTGCTGTTTTATCGAGATGAATATACATAGACTCATCTTTCATGAGCTTACCTACACTTCCTTTCCCTTTTTCAATATCACCCATAAGAAGGGATAATTGCTGCATAGTTGTGTTGAGTTTCAATACGGTTTGACCAAGTTGAAGTGCCGCCACAGAGTCTGCAATGGTATTTGTTTTAGTAAGTAATGGTTTTAATTGTTGATCTAATGAAAGGGAGAGCGATTTCAGATTTGCCGTTAAGTCTGCCGTATTTTTCGTTGTTTGAGCAAGGTTTTTGGCATTATTTGCTAGAAGGGCGTTCACTCCATCTGTCGTTTTACCCGCACTAGCAAGCGTGTAGTTGAGGAACTCACTTGTTTGAGAGAAACTAGCAACCGTTGTTTGGAGAGTTGCCAGCAAAGAGTCCACTTTATTTAGGGTTGGACTTAGTTGGTCTGCAGCAGAGGCCATCAAGCCCTTTTCTATTGTAGAGGTAATTTTCTGACCATCTTCCAATGTAATTCCTTTTTTGATGGTGAGTCGAATCAATTTACCACCCAAGAGTCCATCATCCGCCAAGGTAATGTAAGATTGGTCTGTTACGTTTACTTTCTTATTAATAGCCAGCACCACCTTTACTTTTTCAGGATTTTCATCGATTTCAACAGCCATAACACGACCGACATTTACGCCATTGAGCGTCACTGGATTTGAATTTTGTAAACCAGCTACATCATCAAAATAGGTAACGTATTCATTTTCTGAAGAGAATACATCCAATCCTTTTAGAAAACTAAAACCAAAATAAAAGATGGCTATTGTGATGACACCTAATAAGCCAACTTTGGCCTCTTTACTAATTTTAAACATATATTTTACGAATTAATGCTTTATTGATTGACTGAAGGGTAATTCACCTATTTGACTCAACTTCGGACTTATACTCTTGAAATGCAGCAAAAAGTGTTTGTGCCATTCGTTCTCTTCCTGCAGTTGAAGCAAGTAAATGTCCATCTTTGTCGTTGGTTAGATAGCCCGCCTCAAAAAGTACACTTGGCATGGTTGTCTCCCAAATTACTAAGAAACCCGCTTGTTTCACCCCCAAACTAGTGTTTCCATATTTTTTACTGTGTTTTTCGACCTTACTTGCAAAGCTAATACTTTGTTGAATAAATGAACTTTGGTAATTCGCGAGCATGATGTGTGCAATGGGAGAATTTGGGTTGTATCCTTTGTACGATTTACGGTAATTTTCTTCCAAGAGTACTACTCGATTCTCTTGCTTAGCAACTTCTAAGTTATCCGTTGATTTATGTAACCCCATCACGTACGTTTCTGTTCCATGAATGGCACTAGAGTACGGATTTGCGTTGCAATGGATGGAAACAAAAAGGTTAGCTTTATTTTTATTTGCGATAGCAGCTCGTTCATGGATTGGAATAAAAGTATCGTCTTTTCTTGTATAAATTACTCGAATAGCTGGAAATTGCTGCTCTATTTTTTTCCCAAACCGAAGAGCCATATCCAAAGCAAATACCTTTTCTAGCCCATATTTTGATCGGGCACCGGGGTCTTTGCCTCCATGTCCTGCATCAATAACTACCGTTTTCAATGTACTTAAATCCTCTGTATTTTCCGTCGGAGACTGAATTAGAGATAAAAATACAAAGGAAAGGGACACCCAACTGACCCAAAAATACCTGCGTTTAAGATTTCTCATGAAAGGCGGATGAGTTTTTGAAAGGAATTGTGTGCCATAATTATCTATAGCAATAATATTTCCGCTATTTTTGCTAGACAAAGTTAATGTATTTGCGTGTATCGAAAAAATTATTCTCCCCTACCAACCTATTCTAGGGGAACAATAAGGCGCTATCCGTACACTTTTATGTCATAACGGAATTAACTACATAAGCAGTAAGCATGACGAGCGAATCCTTCATTTTCCGTTTTATACCCAGTCTAACCGTCCGAAAGCGACCGACTTTTTTTTCACATATCTCTTCATCTGATTGTAAGAAGTGCCTCCTCTTTTCTTTTTTCTTTTTCTTTTGGGGGATAAGCGTCATACATGCACAGAAAACACTTCTCCAAAATCCAAGTGGTGGTGGCATAGGTACTCGTTTCCCGAGTACAACAAACGGAAGTGGGAGTTTTGGCACACCAAACGCCACAAATCCAAGCACAAGACAACCAAGCGTTTCTGGAATTAATCGTTTTGGTCCCAACTTCGTACGTTCTAAAAAAGATAGCGTAGTAAGTATTGTGCCAGATAGTCTCATCGCAAAAAATAGTCAATTTGAACAGACCGTTTATTATGCAGCCGATGACTCAACGCTCATGTTTGTGGCAGACAAAAAAGTATTATTGTACGGAAATGCCTTTGTTTCGTATGGTGATATCGAATTAAAGGCAGATTTTATTCAATTAAGCTGGGGAAAAAATGAAGTTCTTGCACATGGTATGCCTGATAGCAGCCGCCAAGTTGGCGAGCGAGTAAAAGGAAAACCGATTTTTGTGCAAGGTGGTGCAGAATACAACTCAGACACGATTCGCTATAATTTTACTACAAAAAAAGCCATCATCAAGAACATAGTTACCCAACAAGGCGAGGGTATTATTCAAGGCCGAACCGTGAAGAAGGATTCTATTGATAATTTATACTTGGTAGATGCTCGATACAGTACGTGTAATTTAAAAGATCCTCATTTTCACATTGCAGCACGAAAAATCAAACTCATTGATAAAAAATCTATCATTTCAGGGCCTTTCAATTTTGTACTAAATGATATTCCTACCCCGATTTATTTCCCGTTCGGGTTTTTCCCTGTGCCGAAGAAACAAGAACTCGGCACCTCCGGATTTATCATGGGAACTTACGGCGAAGAACCCCGAAACAGAGGATTTTATTTCCGGGACTTTGGCTATTATCATGCGTTCAATGAATATATTGGTGCAAAAATTCTCGGACAAATTTACTCAAAAGGAAGCTGGGGACTTGGTGTTCAATCTACGTATACCAAAAGGTATCGTTACACAGGAAATTTGAACCTTCAATTCAATTACAACAAACCAGGAGAAGAGTTTTCGGAGCGCGCACCTTCCCGTGACTTCAATGTTTCTTGGTCGCATAGCCCACAAAGTCGGCGAACAGACCGCAGCTTTTCAGCTTCTGTGAACTTAGTAAGCAATGGTTTCAATCAAAATAATAGACGTCTAGACGAAATTGACTTATACACCAATAATGCATTTGGTTCCTCCATTCAATTTGGGAAAAACTTCGGGAAACTCATCCGGACAAGTAGCGGATTTCGTGTCGACCAAAACGTCTCGACCAAAGTGATGAACGGAAGTTTATCTTACACCGTCGGTTTGAACCAATTTAATCCATTTGTCTCTGAGAAAAAACAGATTGGGCGCTGGTACGAAACTTTCCGATTAGGCTTAGACGTGAGTGGTGGATTCCAAGTTTCTAATGATATTACACGCTTGACACGCTCTA
>JBKBRQ010000153.1:0-6537 GCA_046292055.1 Spirosomataceae bacterium
AGTTTTTGTTGCTTCTAGCGTTGCTTTGATTTGCTCGAATGCTGCCTCTACTTTCGCTTTACATTCATCATTAGCTACTGCAGACATGAAAGGCGCATTGAGAATCTCGGCTGTTTGTGGGGCACGGCTACGGCCTCCTACGGCTGTTCCATTGACCGTCGGTGCAGTCAATTTCGGTAAATAAATAGCCAATGCTGGGCTTGACAACAGGGCATTCACTTGGGTTTGCAATGCCGCAGGCAACGTTCCTGTAGTTTGCAATCCCGTGATGACTGCCGGTGTAAAGGCATCTACCACCGCTTTGGCATCGCTTGTACCCAATGCCGCCTTGGTATCTTCTTTTACCTTGGTAACGGCTGGAGTTACTGACTTTCCTAAGATATTGGTAATTGGTGCAGCAGCAGCGGGTGCAGGTGTTACACTACCCGGTACTGCCGTCACTACTGCCGGTTGCGTAGGCGTTACGTCAGGTAATTTGACATTGTTGAGTGCCGTTAAATCTGGCTCAATAACGACAGGTTCGTCTGGATCACATGCCTGGATGAAGAGGGCAGCGCCCAAGATGGCTAACCCGAAGGCTGCCTTGAAACGATTGATTTGCATAAACACAGTTGTTTTGAAAATGGAAAAAATATGAATGAAAAAGTAAACGATTGATGTGCTTTTATACTTTGTATGGGGCTCTTTTAACCCAATACCTGCGACTTGCTACCCCCATTATCTGCCCAAGCAAACTCCCGACCGCCGCCCAAAAAATGTCTAACCAGTCGAATATACGACGAGGAATATACGTCTGCCCGTATTCTACACCTAAAATGAGCAAAACAAGACCGAGCCACAACGTGACTCCTCGCCCGGGAAACAATACCGCTTGCCCAATTCCTCCCAAGACCACAAAAGGTACGCCTGTCCGGAGACGATCAAAGGTATCTGCCCACTGCCCCAACCACCAAGGCAAAACTGGGCTGTCGGCTAATTTTGGATTGGGTATCCAGCTGAAGTACAAAACGGCACCCAACAGAACTACCCAAATTAACCCGGCTACGAGGCGTACGGAAAAGGTTGATCTTTGTACTTCCACAATAATTTAGCTAAGGAAAAGCTGTTCCAGTACCGCCCTATGTACTTCGTGGGTGCTGAAGCAATACGCCAAAACCAACCTAGACAAAACGTATCTACCCATCTCGGAATACCTACTTGCTGCCCTGTCTTGAAGGCAATGGCTGCTCCGGTGCAAACAATGGCGGGGCGGTAACTGAGCTGCTGCTTGAGGTATGCCCCCAGAATTTCTTGGGTACCTCCGCCAATATTGAGAAAAACCCAATGCGGACGCGTCGCCTCCAACTGAGCTACCAAAACAGGATCTAATACCACGCCCTTGGCATACTGTGGCGCAACATAGGTATGCGATGCTACCACGGGAACACCTTGCGATGCCAAAAAAGCGATATTGATGGCTTGCTCCTCGGCAGTTGGATTGACCAAGAATACCGATTTCTGCTCTTTTTGGCGAGGATATGCCTCCAAAAAATAGTTCATGAATGCCAAACCCGATATACGATTGACTTTCTGTTTGGACAACTGGTTCCAGATGAGTGCCATGTAACCACTGTCTGCAATGACAATGTCTGAACTCCGTACGGAGGCATAATACGTGGGCTCCTTTGGTATGCTAGCCAAACCAGGGCCCGACGGAACTGTTAGCAAGCCCCCGCGTTCTGCCAAATGGGCAAAACAACAAGCCACCGTTTCGTTGTAAAACGGAATACCTAATATGGAAATAGTTGACATGGGAATAAGGTAAATACTTGAGAATTTTAGTGTTTATTTGCCAATAACTCTCTTGTTTTCAAGACAATAAAATATTCATAGATGGATTGAAGCAGTGCATACGTGATACCTGCGCGCCCATCTAAAAAAGCTCTTCGTACCAAAACCATATAAAGGAATTTGATGATTGGGCGACCAGGTAGCTGATAAAAAATGCCCTTCTGATGGTACCTCCTTTCTGAAAAGTCTCTGCTAAAAAGTGCCTTAGAGAGAGAAAAATGAAACTGACCCTTGTGTTCTTCTATCCATCTCTTAGCCTCCATGGATGAATACAAATTATGCTTGCTCAACCAATGCGAATAACCTTTTGAAAATGGATAATGATTAAAATAGGTATTAAACTGCTCTACCTCGCCTTCAACTTCGATAACCTCATTGATTTCTCGGTGGTATTGCGCTTTCCCTTTTTTTACCAATCGGATGTAATAAGGAGATAGTTGTGCGTATTTCAGCCATGTTTTACCTAAAAAGTCTTTCCTTCTAATCCGAATGCCGTTTACATCTTCTTTTAAACGCCCTATTTTCGTTTCAATTTCTTTTCTGAGAACATCTGGCACTTGTTCGTCTGCATCTAATATTAATATCCATTCATATAGGAAGGGTATGCTCGTTAAAGCTGCATTTCTTTGATTGGCATAATTATCGAAAATACGTTGGCTTACTTTTGCCCCAAACTGTTCTGCGATTTCGACTGTCTTATCTTCACTGTATGAATCAAATACGTGTACGTCCTCGCACCAAGCAACGGAAGCCAAACAAGCGGGTAAATCTTGTTCTTCGTTTTTAGTAAGTATTAGGACGGAAATCATTCGTTTATGATTCTTTTCTTTACAAACTTACATGGATTACCCGCATGAACTTCACAGGGTAAAATACTCTTTGTTACGAGTGAGCGAGCACCTACCACAGACCCGTTTCCGATACTAACGTTAGGAAAAATCATTGCTCCTTCGGCTATCCAGCACTCATCACCAATAATGATTTTATCCCAAATTAGTGGGAAATTTAATCTTGTATAGTCATGTGTAGCAGTACACAAAAATACGTTTTGCGAAATAACAGTTTGCTCTCCAATTTTAACTAAATCGTAATTGTATATATTTACATTTGGACCAATTACGCTCCATTCTCCAATCTCCAACAACAAAGGGTCATTTATTTTAACTGAAGGAAAGACCCAGGCATTTTTTGAGATTTTTGCACCAAATGCGTTTAGTAGGTGAACCCTAAAAATATTACCATAGGATTTAGGTGTATATTTAAAAATCGTTCTATTTACAACGCGCCACGCTCCTCTTCTTAGTTTCGTCGAAAAACTCCATCTAGTATTGCTTCCTTTAAGGCTTATATTGAGCTTACTCATATACCATCTTAGTTTTAGGATAGAAAAAGAAACCTTTTAATCCGCTCCACAAAAGCACTAGTGTAAATTGTGGTTTATTGAATATTACCAATGCAACATTGTAAACTAGCCAAAGAAATGCTATCACATATCCTCTCCAACTAAAATTATATCTACTTCTTATTAGATGTATCTTATTTCTAAACCCATACTTAAATTTGAATATGTTTTGTTTCGAAAGTTCTCGAAGTGACGGACTATGATTTTCAGGCGTGCTGTGAACTACTTTACTCCCAAAAACCAGGTAACTTGTGAAGACTTTATTTATTCTCTCTGTAAACTCTACATCATCATTCCAAATGAAATATTCAGAAATTGGAAGTCCAACTCGTTTAATAGCCTTAGCTGAGATAAGCAAGCCGACAAATGAAGCGTAGTCAGATTTTATTACTCCACATTGTAAATCTTTATAAAAGTTTAGTTTTGTCTTGAACATGTGTTGGGTATTCATCACATGGCTTGAGTCATCCTTCCAAACAACAGAAGGAGTTACATAGCCTATATTTTCTTTTTGACCTATCAAATTTACCATTGTCTGTAACGAAAAGGCATCCGGAATTGAATCATCATCCATTACCCATATCCAGTCATACTGATTTTTGACGCCATATTCCATTCCATAGCTGAAAGATGGAGTAGCACCGCCATTCGGTAATGTGATGGATGTAATGCTCTCTTGTTCAGCCAACCATTCTAACGTACCATCAGTTGAAGAGTTATTAATTACGATAATTTCATCCAATTTGTACGACTGATTTTTTATGGCATTTACGCATATCTTCAAAAGATTAAGCCGATTATAAGTTACAACCACAGCGCAAATTTTCATTTTATTCATGGTATAATTTTAAATAGGTTTCAAAATACTTTTCAGCAACAAACTCCTTATTTGAAATACTTTTCCACTTTTCGTAGAACAATTGACCATACTCACTAACTTTATCAATATTGCTTATCCAAGATATTAGCGCCTGTGCAATGTCATCTATTGAGGTTTGATTGATCCGATTAGGTAGTAATGAATACCTTGGGGCACAATCTTTAGATCCATCTACGTTCGATAGAAGTGTAGGTATTCCACGTCCTGCTGCCTCGATTACTGTTAGCGGATGTCCTTCGACATGGCTCATTAATACCATAAAGGCTGAGGTATCGATAATTTCCTCCACGTTGTTAGTATAGCCAAGAAACTCTACATATTTTTCAATTTTTAAATCCTCAGTCAGTTTAACTAGCTCACTTTTAAGGTCACCTTCACCTACCAATCTCAGGATATATCTGTGATTGGCAGGACTTGTTTTAGCCCACGCTTTTAGTAAAGTTGCATGATTTTTAACTTTATCTAATCTAGCAATACAAGATATATATTGACTAGCAATATCTTTGTACACATTAATACCATCTAAAAAATCTGCAGGATTGTGTATCATTTCAATAATTTTAGCCCAGTTCGTTGTTTTAAATAGATTTTCACGTACCGATGAGGATATTGCTATAGCTAAATCAACCCTTAAAATGCTAAAGAATATATTTCTTGAGTACGTAAGGTGAGCAGTATAGATAATTCTAATATTCTTAAATAGCTTGATAAAATTAAGAATGCCCACGAGTCTTCTATGATGGACGTGTATAATTCTAATGTTATTCTCTTCTATGAATCTAACTAACTTTATCATTTCAATAAAAAGTGACCATTTACTTTCCATTAGCTTGATAACTTCCACTCTTTCACAAGAAAGCCATTCAGGTGATTCTACTTCAACACCACTCCCGTACTGACAATCTATAAAATACCATTTTATTGGGAGGCTTTTACTTCCTTGTCTAATGTTTTTAATTACCTTCGTAACACCACTACTTCTGTAATAATTAGGGTTAATTACGCATATATTCAGCTTTTCACTTGCATTCATTACTACCTATAAATTTTTGTGCAATCTCTAACGCCTCAGCTATAACATGATGCATGTCCATATACCTATATGTTGCTAGCCTTCCTAGAAAAGTATATTTTCCTAACTTATGCACATCGTCAATATATTTTTCTAAAACCTTCATATCCCTCTCAAGCCGTTTGGGATAAAAGGGTACATCTCCTTCCTCTGTTTCCTTACTGTATTCCTTAAAATATACAGTTTTATTATGTGTCTCCCATTCTGTAAAAAACTTATGCTCATGGATTCTTGTGTATGGAACTGACTCCTCGCAATAATTCATAACAGAGCAGCCTTGAAAGTCACCATCAGCAACAAACTTTTCAAACTCAACTGTTCTATATCCTAATCTACCATATTTGTAATCAAAAAAAGCATCAATAGGCCCCGTATAGAATATGTGATCATAGGTAAGCGAATCAAAGCTATTTGAATACTTTACATTCAATTCTACATGGATATTTTCTGAAGTTAACATCTTCTCAACAATCTCTGTGTATCCATTCTTAGGAATACCTACAAATTTACTATGGTAATAGCTATCGTTATAGTTAAGTCGCACAGGTAGCCTCTTTAATATTGAAGCTGGCAGCTCTTTTGGTTCACATCCCCACTGTTTCTTTGTATAGCCATAAAAAAATGCTTGATACAAGTCCTCTCCAATAAAACTCAGTGCTTGTTCCTCAAAATTTTGTGGATTTTCTATGTACTCTGCTTTCTCTTGAAGCAGGGAAAGGGCTTCATTCGGATTGAGTTTTCGCGAAAAAAATTGATTTATAGTGTGTAAATTAATTGGTAGGGAATAGACATTTCCTCCAGAAATAGCTTTCACTTGATGCTTGTATGGCACCATTGTTGTAAACTTTTGTATATAGTCCCACACCTCCTGATTATCTGTATTAAAGATATGGGGGCCATAACCATGTACCATGATATTAGTTTCGTTGTCTCTGTACGTATGGCAATTTCCTCCTACATGATTACGTTCGTCTATGACTTTAATTTTAAATTGGTTTGTCTTTGCAAGCTGTTCAGCAACTACAGCACCTGAGAACCCGGCGCCTACAATTAGTACATTTTTCATACTAGAATTTCGATTAATCTTGTTGATATAGTTGACATTTCGTAGTTCTTTTTATATGCTTCAACGGGGGTTAGAGCCTCAGTTGATACACCTCTATTAATATACGCACCTAATGCATCATAGAGTCCACTAACAGTGTTATCGAATACCAAACCGCCACCAGACTCACTAATTTCCCTCCAAATATTCACTTGGTCACTAATCAAAACCGGTTTGCCACATGCCAATGCCTCTACGACAGCAATGCCAAAGTTCTCTTGGTGGCTCGGCAAGACAAATGCATCACA
>JBKBRQ010000154.1:0-6496 GCA_046292055.1 Spirosomataceae bacterium
CTTTCTGAAAACCGTTTGGGACTTGGCGACCTTGAAATCGAAGTAGAATACCAGGGCGAAACTATCAGTAAATATGGATTAGGGTTTACTGGCACGCATTTTCAGTTGATTGCCAAACAAACCGCTTGTTTAGCTCAGGATGCCTGTGGAATTCCACCCGAAAAACAAAAATTACAACCCATCGAATTTATTCCTATTTCTTCTCCTTCTGTCTGTACTCCCGGCGGTGGCTGTTGTTAAGTAGTTAAATAAAATAGAAAATATGTCAGCAAATCAATGTAGCCCCGTTGTAGAACGCAAAAAATTGGGCTTTTTAGACCGTTATTTAACTCTTTGGATATTCTTGGCCATGGCTATTGGCGTAGCAATTGGTCATTTTGTGCCATCTTCCTCTGCATTTATCAACGCATATTCGTCTGGTACAACCAATATCCCCTTGGCTATTGGTTTGATACTAATGATGTACCCGCCTTTGGCCAAAGTGAAATACGAACAAATGGGGGAAGTTTTTAAAAATACAAAAGTCCTAGGGGCATCCTTGGTTCTCAATTGGATTATCGGGCCAATTCTGATGTTCTTTTTGGCCATTATATTTCTGCATGATTATCCAGAGTATATGATTGGCGTAATCTTAATCGGATTGGCGCGATGTATTGCTATGGTTGTTGTTTGGAATGACCTCGCCGACGGAAATCGCGAATATGCCGCAGGTCTAATAGCCCTCAATAGTATTTTTCAAGTGCTTTTATACAGCGTGTATGCGTATATTTTTATCACGTTACTACCACCTTATTTCGGGCTGACGGGCTTGGCAGTGAACATAAGCATCGGTCAAATTGCTGAAAGTGTGGGTATTTATCTAGGTATCCCTTTTGCTTTGGGCGTTGTCAGTCGATATTCACTCATCCGAATAAAGGGGGAAGAATGGTTCAGCAAGACATTTGTGCCGTTTATTTCTCCTATCACCTTGATTGCCTTGTTATTTACGATTGTCCTCATGTTTAGCTTAAAAGGCCAATTGATTGTCCAAATTCCGATGGATGTTGTGCGCATTGCGATTCCACTTGTCATCTATTTTGCGTTGATGTTTGTGGTTAGTTTTTTTATTGGTCGCTATTTTGGGGCTGATTATTCCAAAAGCACATCTATCGCATTTACAGCAACGGGCAATAATTTCGAATTGGCAATAGCCGTAGCGATTGGCGTTTTCGGCATTAACAGCGGACAAGCGTTTGCGGGTGTTATTGGCCCTTTGGTGGAAGTTCCCGCTCTAATTGCACTCGTTAATTTGGCGTTTTGGTTTCGGAAGAAATATTTTAATGTAGCTAGTTAATTTAGCTTATGGAACGAGAAGTCCATCCAAGACAAATCATTTGACTTGGATGGACTTCTCGTATTCTTCTTTACTATTACGAAAAGACCAAAAGATATATATACCGATAATCCTGCTGGTCATTTAACACATGAAAATGAATGTAGGGCGTACGATTTTCAAATTATTCCAGTGTATGCTGTAATTTTTCGCCATTATCAAACACTAATCCTACATCACCTAATTCCATAATTTTCATGATTCGATTTATCATCAACCGACTTATTTTGATTACAGCTTGTCTTTTTTCAACGATTCACTCGACGCAAGCACAAGAAAACCATTTACTTTGGAAAGTATCTGGAAAAGACCTAAGAAGCCCGTCGTATTTATTCGGTACGTTTCATATTTTGTGTGACAGTTCTATTGCTTCAAATCCTTCATTGGAGAAAGCAATGAATAGTACGGAGCAACTCGTAATAGAAGCGGATATAACGAATCCATCTTTCTTACAAGAAGCCCAACAAAAAGCGGTGAACCCCGGAATGAAAAACATTTACAAAGAAATAAATCCGTCTGATTATGCGCTAATTAGTCAATTTTTAGCAAAAAAATATGGCGCGGGATTAGACCAATTAGGCATATTGAAGCCCTTTTCAATTATCTCAATGGTTACACTTGGCTTTGTTCCCTGCGAGGAAATATTCAGTTTAGAGACCCAATTTATTCAAAAAATGAAGGGAAGACAGTTTCCGATTCATAGTTTGGAAACGGCTACTTTTCAATTGGAATTATTTGATGGCATACCCTTGGATATCCAAGTTGCAGAAATCGTTCGGTTGGTTCAGGATGAAAAAGGCGCAGAAGAGTTCAAGGCAATGGCGACGGATTATCTTGCTGGAAACATCAACAAACTATACGCCGAATCATTCAAGAATGACATGATGCGAACGTATCAATCACTCATTTTAGACGACCGAAATGCCCGTTGGATTCCACAACTTGAGAAACATTTCAGTTCAGCTTCTACATTTGTGGCCGTTGGGGCGGCACACCTTCCGGGCTCACTGGGAGTCGTTGAATTACTCCGCAAGAAAGGATATAAAGTAGAACCCGTAAATATGTAGGAATGCTCAAATTCTATCTATCGTCGTTATTTATAAATTGGTTTGTAAATAACGACGCCATTATCACTTAGTACAAACGCTAGGCAGACTTCATCAAATTTATGCGTCAAATCCAATTTTAACCGATGTCATTGTCAAAGAACCGGCCAGAACTTCATCATTGAATAACTCCAATGAATCCTTTTTATCCATAAGTCCCAAAATATATAACAACGGAAGAAAATGGTCGGGTGACGGGATAGCGAGTTGGGCAGCTGTACCCAATTGCATGTAGTTTGCCAATGCGTTTATATCTCGCGACATTATTTTTTGGTTCAACACTTCTTGTGCTTCTAAGGCCCAGTCGTAGCCAAAACCGACTTCAAAACGGTGAAAAGCGACTTTTCGTAAATTATGAACGATGTTTCCGCTACCTAAAATCAGTACTCCTTTCTCACGAAGAGCCCGTAATTGTGCCCCTAAAGCCGCATGAAATGCAGGTGGTTGGGTATAATCTATGCTCAATTGAACAACCGGAATATTTGCGTTAGGATATAAATGAACCAAAACAGACCAAGCTCCATGGTCTAGTCCCCATGCTTCGGATAATTCGACGTGTGCATCAGATGAAAGCAAAGCTTGGGTTTCTTTGGCTAATTCCAAGCTGCCGGGAGCAGGGTATTGAACGGCAAATAATTCGGGTGGGAAACCACCAAAATCATGAATCGTTTTGGGTTTTTGCGTTGAGGTCACAAATGTCCCTGCGGTGTACCAATGAGCCGAAATACACAAAATAGCCTGAGGAACAGGCATTTCAGTGGCTACTTTCCGAAAGTTTCGGACAAAATCATTATCCTCAATGGCGTTCATCGGTGAACCATGCCCTATGAATAATACAGGCATTCGAGGAGACGTCTGTAAATCAGCTGCCATTTGGCTCAATGCCTGAATCGTTGAATTTCCCATTTGCTTTTCATTTATCTTCTTTTGTAAACAATGTATATACATTTAAAATTCATTTATTCCATGCATTTTTCAAATTTCATTCGTCGGTAAAAAGAAACCATTCACCGATATTACCTTATCTATTCACCGATTTTCTCTTTCTCAGCACACATTCAACCCTCTATATTTGTTCAAAAAAACACAAATTATGAAAAAGCAAAACAACTATTCTTCATTTATCTGGGCGGGCGTTCTTGTCGTCTTAGGACTTTATTTCTTACTTAAAAACTTTGGACTCATCTCCTTTCGTTTACCTACCTATCTTATTTCTTGGCGGATTATTCCGTTCATTATTGGTATTAACGCATTGACAAAGCAAAAATATTTTGAGGGGGTTTTTGCCATTGGTTTATCTATTTTCTTTTTTGCACCTGAGTTTATTTCCAAAGAAACATACCAAACGTATATCAAACTTTGGCCTTTATTATTAGTCGTAGCAGGTGGCGCGATTGTCTATAAACGCCTAAGACCCACCTACCCTGACGCTGCCTTCCTTAGTAAACAAGATGGGAACTCGACAGACAAAATCAATGAAACGTATATCATGAGTGGCGGGAATAAGAAAATAACAAGTAAACAATTTTCTGGTGGACGTATTTTGTGTGTCATGGGTGGCTCTCAAATGGACTTAACTAACGCTGACCTAAGCACCCCAGCCCACATCGACATTTTTGTACTTATGGGTGGAGTAGAACTACGGATTCCGAAAGAGTGGAACGTACAAGTAGATGTTTTACCCATCATGGGCGGCGTAGAAGACCGAATCACCAAGTTTCCTGACCACGTAGTCAATCCAGCACAACGGCTTGTGATTACAGGCAATATCGTAATGGGCGGGCTTGAAATCAAAAGATACTGATGCGTCACCCCATTTTATCCCAACCAAAACGCATTTTTGTTTATATCATGGCTTGGTTTTTCCTTGCCATGATTCAATTTATTTTTCTGTACACGTATTTCTCCTCGCCGTGGTCAATCGTATTACTGGATATAGTAATCCAAAATAGTTTATTGGCATTCTTTTTTCTCGGATTTTGGTATGTGTTGCGCTACGTAAAAATGGACAACCAAAAGCTCATTTTCTTTGTAAGCAATCATCTCTTCTATCTCATCTTGGTTGTTTTCCTTTGGCTCACTTGCAGTCAATTTATCAGTGATTTTTTTCTTGGAAACCAATTGAGTTCCATCTACAAAGAACTTACCATGCCGTTAAAGGTCCTTTTGGGTGTTTTGGGATATATCTTATTTATATTTTTCATGTATTTGGATAATTACTATCAATCCTATTTAGAGAACAAACAACACGAATCTAGGCTCTACCAGTCACTTCGTGAAACAGAACTAAAGGTACTTCGTAACCAATTGAACCCTCATTTTATGTTCAATAGTCTTCATTCTATCAGTAGTTTAACTCTTTTTGACCCAGATAAAGCACACGAAATGACTTTGCTACTTGCAGACTTTCTTCGTTACACGCTTCAATACGAACAAGAACAAAAAGTGGCATTAAAGAAAGAATTGGATATGTGCCAAGCATACATGGCGATTGAGAAAATCCGGTTTGGGGAGAAAATTCATTGGACAACCGATATTGCTCCTGATACCGTTGAGCAACCCGTCCCGAGTTTATTGATTCATACATTGCTGGAAAATGCACTGAAACACGGTTTGTATGGCTCTGTTAAACAAGAATCTATTTTCTTACAAACCAAAATGAGCGATAAACACCTGATTATCAAGATGGAAAATACTTTTGACCCCACAACTCCTACTCCGAAAGGAAGTGGAACAGGACTAAAGAATATCCGCGAACGCTTGGCACTTCTGTACTCCGAAGGTACCCTGGTAGAACAGACAAAAGACCAAAAACTATTTTCTATTACCCTCTATTTACCCCTTGAATCATGACAGCTTGTATCATAGACGACGAACCCTTGGCACGTGCAATTATTCGTAAGTTTTTGGAAGATTACCCAGAAATTACCCTCATTGGCGAAGCCGAAAACGGATTTGAAGCACTCAAACTTTGGCAAGAATTTCGACCAGACCTACTTTTCTTGGATATTCAAATGCCTAAAATAACCGGCTTTGAGTTTTTAGAATTGCTAGACAATCCGCCTATCGTACTTTTCACGACAGCATACGACCAATATGCTTTGCAGGCTTTTGAGCAAAATGCGTTGGATTATCTTCTAAAACCCTTTTCAAAAGCACGTTTTAAGCAGGCGATAGACAAGGTACTCCTTCGAGCGGCACAAAACACAACCCTTTCTGTTCCTGTACCCGAAATTCAATTACCCGAAAAAAACACAGACCGGATTGTGATTAAAAACGGACATCAAATCGAAGTGATTCCTCACAGCACCATTTACTACTTGGAGTCAGACGGAGATTACGTTTGGATACACACAGAAAAGGGGCGACATCTCAAACAAAAAACTATGAAATACTATGAAAATCTATTGACGACCACCTTTATACGCATTCACCGTTCGTTTTTGGTGAATGAAAAAGTCGTTGAAAAACTACATCTTTTAGGAAAAAACAGCTATCAAGTTCAGTTAAAAAATGGTGTCCAATTGGCAGTAAGCAAAAGTGGCTACCAGCTATTGAAGGATAAATTAGACTGGTGATTTAGGTTAAACAAGTGTTGTAATTTGGTGTATTTGGTTTCTGAACACAAACGTTTCTCCTTCTTTTTTATGCCAAATCGCTTGACCAATCGGCGAAGCTGCAGAAACTACCATGACAGAAGTATCCGTCCACTTCACATGTCCGATGGAAACAGCAATCCAAATCCAACCGAGCGACGTACCAACAAGAGAGCCGACGCTCACCACTTCCGATGTTGCTGCTTGGAAGGCAAAGTCCACCGTTTGTAACTCTTGTTTCAATTGCAAAAACTGGCGCGCGTACATATCTCGGTCATTTTGTGCCATCGCGCGGCCTGTTTCATATTTATCTCCCGCAGAGCTTTTTGTCTCCTCATTGGCAGATGCTTGCGCGGCTTGCATGGCTGTTTCTGCTACCTGTATTTTTTCTGTCAAGAGGCGAGAGACCTCCGTATATAATC
>JBKBRQ010000155.1:0-6441 GCA_046292055.1 Spirosomataceae bacterium
ATCAGCTGCCGTCTGATTTGATGATATTAAAGTTCCGTTCAAAAAGAGCTTCACCACATGATTCTCAACAGGCTCATCCAAAACATACACCAATCCACTATAATTAATCATAGGCGCAAGCGTACGCATAACACAAAAATCAGTACGCGCACTAATTCAGAACCAACTGATTGCCTCCGCACATGATTTATCAGATGGTGGCTTGTTTATCACACTAGCGGAATCTGCTATGGCTGCCAACAAAGGTTTTGAAATAAACACAAATTCGAATTTCCGATTGGATGCCTATTTATTTGGTGAAGCAGCAGGACGTATTCTTGTTACAGTAAAACCAAGTCAATTGGAACAAGTTAATAATACGCTACAAGTAGACGGCCTATCCTTTGAAACAATTGGGAAAGTTACATCCGATGGTTTTACTATCAATGGAAAAACTTATTTCACAATTTCTGAAGCAAAGGATTTATATGACAATGCACTAAGCAGAATTTTGAGTAAATAAGTACATTGTTTCGATTCAAAAAAGCTCCATCTCTTAGTAAAAGAAGATGGAGCTTTTTTGTTCTATCTAATTAACACATTATTACTTTACATCTTTCTTACAAACCGTTTTAAAATCGCAAAATTGACAAACGGTTTTGTCCAAAGTACCTATAATTGGTTTTGTTTCATCTAAAAGTCGGGTCAAAATTGATACTATGAACTCCTCTGATATATTCATAAAATTCTCGGAAATCACATCGTACGATATTTTATACTCATCTTTTAAGTTTCGCATAGAATAAATCTGAGCAAATAATGCGTCATTGCTACTAGGATAATTCGTACGGTATAGAAATAAGTACAACCATAACTGTCTAAACTTATCTTTTTTTAGGAGATTCAAAGTCTGTAATAGCCCCTCTTTTTCCATTTTTAGATCAGACCTTTCGACCTTCCCAGATTTATAATCAATCAAAAAAAGATTATCTCCCACTCGTTCTAACTTATCTATCCTGCCTTTTAGCTTTATCTTCCAAGGCTCATCTAAAATCTCTTTTTCAAGAATCGTTTCTAAATCAAATTCAGCGTTTTCGTTCAAAATTTCATTCTCATTCACACGTTTTTCTACATTTTCAAAATAATGAACGAGTTGTTCTAGAACTACTGCTTTGATTAATAAATTGTAGCCTTCGTCAAAATCAAATGTACGAAAGTCATTTACAAGAATCTCATCTAATAAATTGGGTAGTTGTAACTGAATTTCCCGAAGCGTACTTTCAGAAAAAATCTTCCATTCCTCTTTTTTATGAATTTTTTCCAGAACAGCATGTAGTACATTCCCATGTGTATCAGCGCCTGCAATTTCCTCCTTGTCACGCAAAGAACGTAATCTTAAAATATCTGTATAGTAAAACTTAAGCTCACATTGTACAATGCGGTTGATGCTCGAAACAGACAAACCATTATTTTCGACGTAATTTCGCAACTGTACTGGCCATTCACTCGATTTTACTATAAAGTCTTCTTGGTTATCGAATGTACTATTGGCTAGTGGGAAAGAAATATACTCTGTTGAAATCTCAATTTGATTATTCAACGGGATAAGTTCGTGCATGATTTGACGAATGAATCGGCTAGGCTCACCACCTCCCCCGACACCTGAGCCCGAAGGTAAAACATAAACAATGTCAATTTTATCAGCGCGTTGCATCAAACGGAAAAAGTGGTACGACATAATACTGTCTTGATCCGTATAAACGGGTAATCCGAATTCTGTAGCAGCATCAAACGGAATCAAAGACTGAGACGACTTACTACTTGGTATAGTACCTTCATTGACAGATAACAAGCAAATATGTTTAAAGTCAAGACAACGCGTTTCAAGCATACTCATTACTTGTAAATCTGCGATGGGCTCACCAGAGAAAGGCACTTTTGCTTGTTTGATTAACTCAAATAATACATATTTATAAGTACCTATTTCTTTTATTGCATAGCGTTGAACCAGCCCTTCCAACCGTTGAATTAAAAGCATAAACTGGTACAAGAACTCCGTTTCAACTGCATCTTGCATTTCTTTAAACGTTTCTCTAAAAACGTCTAGAATGGCGATAAGTGTAGGGCCAACTTCTGTACCCCACCGACCAAAAACCAATTTACCAAGTGCATCCTCCCCAAATAATTCAAGAAAAACTTTATCATCTACCGTTGAAGAACGATTCGATATATATTCATTTACTTGTTTATAAACTGTTGACTCCGGAGACTCTTTTTGTTTTTTATGTATGTATCTTACAAATAGCGGGTGTTCCAAACATTTCCGAATATCTCGAATATGGAAAGCGGGAATCATCCTTGTTTCTCCTGTCTCAAGTACCTTCTTTAATTTATGAAATTGCAACTGAAACAAAACTTCTAACCAGGAGTACACAATGGATTGTTTCAAGGAGACACCCATTGTAATATTATACGAGTCGACAGAATCAGGTAAAGATGGCAAAAGCGTGGGTAGAATTTGATCATCAGACAAAACCCAAGCCATGTCTTTTTCTCCCTTTTGTGTCAAGTCAGCAATTAATTTAGCTTGTAAAGAAGTATTTGAGACAGGATAAATCGTAATTTTCTTAGAAGACTTTTTTAAGTAGTCAAATTCCCAATTCCAAGCACCAAAGCGACTATCTTTTTTATAAGTACGAAGTACTTGACCCGCTTTGTGTGTAGAACGCATGTAAAACGAATCTGTATCCCAGAAAGTCGTGGCGCGTTTGGCATCGACAAGCGACTTGATGATTTTCTCCTCCGCTTTACTTAGCGCATTCAAACCAACAAAAAAATAAGAAAGAGAAGGGTTCGGTTCTAAAAGAAGAGCAGAAGTGTTTTCAGCTACATATCGATACGCCATTCCCCGATAGGCTTTATTTTCAACTTGCAGTTTTTCGTGTAGTTGCTCGTAAACGGTATATATGTTCTCAAAGAGCGAGAAATAGGTTTTTTGAAGCTCTGATGTGGGTTGTTCTTGGGGTAAATTAACTTTCCATCTTTCCAGTGCTTTGGCTTCCGACATATACGCAAAAAGCTGTTTTGGACTAGCAAGTAGTGCTTGATCAATCGTATCAAAATCTTTGATAAGCGCACTCCCCCAACCTAAAAACCGATTGAGCGAAATAGAAGCATCTATTTTTTGAAAAAGTCCGTAGACTTCAAACAGTAATTCCATTGAATCTATGTTCGTTAGACCAGAAGATTGAACGATAAAATCATCCATCGAAATAACTGTTGGACTAACAACGGGAACTTGTAGTTTCTGTGCTAAAGTTCGCTTAAAATAGTAACAAGCTCGCCTAGATGGTAAAATAAAGCAGCTATTTGCTAATTCGGTTATGTCTTTTTCTTTTAAAAAAGAGTCAACTACTTCTTCTAAAAATTTTTTCATTTTTGACTATTTGAATACGTACATTACGGAGATTGAAAAGTATACAAAGAAGCACATATTGGCAAGTTATATTTTCAGAAATAGGCTAAAGATGTTTCTGTATGGCTTTGCAATCATTATTTTGAGCATACAGATTCATTCGATTAATCTAACCACAAGAAGTAAATTAACCAAATGAATCCAATAAAAATCAGGAACCGATTTACTTCTCCTTCTTCAATGCAGCTTGGTAAACTGCCAGTACTCGGTCACGCGCCTTGGCATGATCTACCATCGGAC
Source organism: Spirosomataceae bacterium (assembly GCA_046292055.1). Classification (GTDB taxonomy): domain Bacteria; phylum Bacteroidota; class Bacteroidia; order Cytophagales; family Spirosomataceae; genus CAYNRA01. The sequence continues at coordinate 3,695 of JBKBRQ010000155.1, forward strand.
TTGGATAATAAGAAGTTCCCCACTCAGGTATCCATTTTTTTATGTACTTATTCGATGGATCAAATTTTTGTGCTTGTGAAGTTGGATTAAATACCCGAAAATACGGTGCAGCGTCACAACCACTACCTGCTGCCCATTGCCAACCACCGTTGTTTGAGGCAAATTCAAAATCTAGTAGTTTTTGTGCAAAATATTGTTCACCCCAACGCCAATCAATAAGTAAGTCTTTTACTAAAAAACTGGCTGTTATCATCCGTACTCGATTATGCATAAAACCTGTTGCGTTCAACTCACGCATACCAGCATCCACAATTGGGAAACCCGTTTTTCCTTTGCACCATTTTTCAAACTCTTGCTCATCATTTCGCCATTGAATAGCATCGTATTCTTTCCGGAAGGCTTTTCCATCATGGATGTGCGGAAAATGGTGCGCGATATACATATAAAAATCTCGCCAAATAAGTTCATTTAACCATTTTTCATTGGTTTTTAAGGCAATAGAAACCAGTTTACGAATACTAATTGTCCCGAAACGAAGATGCACACTCAAACGAGTCGTTCCCGGAATACTTGGAATATCCCGTGTTTCATCGTATTTTTCAATAGTTGATACTGGAATTTCTTTGGAGGGCATTACAATGGAAGAAGGTTGAAAACCTATCTCAGCCAAACTAGGAACTAACGTTTGCTCTGACTTGTAAAATTGAGAAAAATGCTTCTCTGTAGCATAAAAAGAAAAAGGAGTAAGTGCTAATGTCGCTTTCCATTTTTTACTAAAAGGCGTAAATACGGTATAAGGCGTATTTGTTCCTGATAAGATTTCATTTTTTTCAAAGATAACTTGATCTTTTTCTGTGTAGAAAGCGATTCCCCTTTGGTTAGCTTTTTCCTTAATTTGTTCATCTCGTTGCAGGCCATATCCTTCGTAATCCCGGTTGGTATATATTTCAGCAACTGACCAATTTTCAAAAATAGATTCCCAAACAACCCCTGGGTTTCCATGAAAAACATGGAGTGAAGAACCCATTTGTACAAGTTTACCGTGTAAATCCTCAATCTGTTGATGAATAAAATGAACACGCGCATCTTGTTTGTCTTCTAGCTTATCCAGAATGACAGAATCAAAGATAAAAATAGGGACAACGGAAAGGCCAGAAGTAAGCGCTCGGAATAGACCGGCATTATCTTCTAATCTTAAATCTCTACGAAACCAAAAAATAGCTACTTTTTCCTGCATAAAATTCGGGTACGATTACAAAAAATGTATATTATTCATTGCATTCTAACTTATCCGTTCTCAAATTTGTTTTTGTAACTATACAAATCAATAACAAATGAATACATATAAGTACGTTTTTCTCGCCTGTATGCTGGGTGTTTTTCAAAGCTACGCTCAAATTGGTTCCCAAGAAGCATTTCAAAAGCACGTAGAAGCTATCGGAGGCAAGACGCTCATTCAGACAGTTTCAGATATGACACTTTCTATGACAACAGAAACACCAAGAGGTGTATCTGAAACCGAAATGAAATTCAAAATGCCACTCAAATACGCCCTTTCTGTCTATGCAGGAGGTCAACAAATGATGTCGTCTACCTACAATGGCACGAAATTGGTCACTTCTAGCCCTTGGGGAGGTGCACAAAAACCAATTGAGGGCGAGTTAGCCAAAGCAGAAATATTAAAAAATCACCCTTTCGCTGAACTTTACTTTGAAGAAGCAGGCGTACAAGTCATTGCCTCTGAGCAAACAGAAATTGACGGAAAAAGCTATCAAAAAGTAGTTCTTGGTTTAGGAACAACGCAATGGACTAATTTTTACGATGTTCAGACTGGGTTAAAATACATGACTGTTGCAGAGAACAAAACACCGAGAGGAACATTTGAAAGCAAATCAATTTTTACTGATTATAAGAAGTTCAAAGGCTCAGAAATACTTTTTTCTGCAAAAAGACAACAAACAACCGGCATGGGTGCTATCACGTCTGAACTTCAATCCATTAAAATCAACAAAGGATTAAAAGACAAAGAATTTGAAAATTAACTGAACAAAACCATGTAAAGCCTATTCAGAAACGGATAGGCTTTTTCTATTATTTATGCAAACATGTGTACTGGATTTTGGGAATACGCGTCTTAAGATGGCTTTTTTCAATGAGGGGCAACTGATTTCCGTTCACTCATTTGATTCATTCATTTCTTTGCTCAACGAACTTTCTGATACAAGTGGAGACATCCCTACTATTTTATCCAACGTTTCCCAAAAAGACGAACAACTAACAGAAATACTTCGTAAAATTCCACACTGCCTTATTTTGAATCATCAAACAAAACTGCCGATACAAAATCAATATAAGACGCCACATACACTCGGGTTTGACCGAATCGCTGCGGCAGTGGGTGCAAATACACTATTTCCAGATAAGCCTGTCCTTCTTCTCGATTTAGGAACCGCACTAAAAATAGATGTTATTGATCCCGTAAATGGGTTTCTTGGAGGTACAATTTCACCTGGACTTGCTATGCGCTTTCGAGCCTTGCATACGTTCACGAACAAATTACCGTTTTTACAAGCAACTGATTTCCCCGAACTTATCGGACAAAGTACGAGTGAATGTATTCAAAGTGGTGTTGTCAATGGAATGTTGCATGAAATTAATGGGATGATTGACAAATACCTTGAAAACAAGGCGTATCAAGTGATAATTTCAGGAGGAGATGCTCTTTTTTTTGAAAGTCGGATAAAAAC
>JBKBRQ010000156.1:0-6388 GCA_046292055.1 Spirosomataceae bacterium
TAATCAAAGCCGTTAGATCTCCTAAGACAGGTGCTTACACCTTCAAAGAAGAAATGGTTTCTGTAGAACAATTGCAAGAAGCATTGAAAGCGTAATTTACCTTTCACACCAAAAAAGCCTCTGATTTACTCAGAGGCTTTTTTTATGATACACTGACAAATGAAACAAGCCCTTCGTTTTTCTCTTTCTATCCAAGTATCACCCGAAGACCTCGATGAACTACAACACGTGAACAATACCGTGTATCTTCAGTATATCCAAGAAGCAGCCATTGCTCATTGGTACCAGGCCGCACCCGCAGAAATCGTGGAAGCGTACCGTTGGGTTGTTCGAAAACACGAAATCACGTATTTTAAACCCGCATTTGCCCACGAAAATCTACAAATAATCACTTGGATTGATGCCTTTCAGGGCGTTACGTCCGTCAGACATTATACAATTCATAGAAATGACGACCTTCTTGTAGAAGCAACTACTACCTGGATTTCACTAGACGCCACTTCCCTCCGACCCAAGCGAATCTTAACCGATTTATCTCCTTTTTTCTTTCTAGATTAAAGCAAATGCGTGGGTTTTTCATCAAAAATACATGCCCAAATATGCGAATATACATCTGTTGCTCTTTGAAAATCAGGGGCGATGGGACGGGTAGAAAACAATAAAGGATGGTATTCTTCACTTACTTCCGACGAACCATGTGATCCACGAATCAAGGAATCATCCAATGGAATAACATCCATCAAATACCGAAAACCTAGCTTTTTTCGGGCTAATTTATACGCAGCTCGAAGCTTAATCAATGGGTTCGCCGGATTCATAAACATCTCTACTGGGTCATATCCAGATTTGCGGTGAATATCGACAATACGTGCAAAGTCAGGTGCTTTTTTGTCATCTAACCAATAATAATATGAAAACCAACTCGTCGGATTTGCCATTAACACCAAATCTCCCGACCGTTCATGTACCAAACCGAACGCTTTTTGCTCTTCCTTATCCAGTACCTTGGAAACCTGCTTTTGCGACGAAAATAGGGCTTTCAGAGCTACTAAATTTGTTCCTTCTTTGGCATAAATATGCGCAATTTGGTGGTCGGCAACAGCAAAAGCCTTCGAAGCACCAGCATCTAATAACTCCTTCCCATTCTCCTCTCGAATCTGTAAATAGTCGTTTTGTCGTAAAACTCTATTGACCGCCAACGCCTCATGAACGGGAGAAATACCGTATTCAGAAAGCAAAATAATCTCTGTATCTTGCTTTTCATAATGCTCATATAATTGTTTGACGACGGCATCTATCTCCCCTAACTCTTTCGAAATCAATGACTTATCTGGACCAAACTTTTGCAGACAATAATCCAAATGAGGTAAGTAAATCAGTGTAAGCGTTGGATTGTATCGTTTATCCACCTCCATAGAGGCATCGGCAATCCATTGTGTTGATTTGATATTGGCTTGCGGCCCCCAAAAGTTAAACAGAGGAAATGTTCCTAATTTTTGTTGTAATTCATCACGCAGTGCAGCAGGTTGCGTGTAACAATCGGGCATTTTAACACCGTCCGCATGGTACTGAGGGCGAGGAGTTACCGAAAAGTCAACGCTAGAATACATATTATACCACCAAAACATATTAGCGACAGTAAAATTTGGATTTTTTTTACGTGCAGCTTCCCAAATTTTTTCAGATTCTACCAGAGGATTTGCTTGTTTCCAGAACTTAATTTCACAGTCTTTTTTATCGTACCAGCCATTTCCGACAATACCGTGGTCAGAAGGCAATCGCCCCGTCAAGTAACAACTTTGTGCTGTAGTCGTAACGGCCGGAAAAACAGGAGGTATTTGACGAGTATGGAGGTCTTTCCATTTGGATAACAAAAAGGGAGTTTCTGCACCAAGGCAACTTTCGCTCAAGCCAACAATATCGATGACAACCGTTTTTTTCATTTTATTTTTCATTTAATTGCGTCAATAGCCAATCCAATTCGCGTTGGATAGACGTAGCCAGTGGTTTTTGTACATCTTTTGGGAGAACACCCCAAGTATATGTCTCAATTTCAAGCAGTTGTGTGAATGGCTTTCTTTTATGTTGTGCCAATGTTTCCAGAATCGTTGCTTGTGTAGAGCCTAAGCAACCGTAGGATTCAAGAAAAATTGGTACATGAAAATGCACGCGCCATTCGGTATGTTTTTGTGGGGAAAAGTCAGCCAATGCCCAATCGAGGTCACGGTATTTATCGAGTGTACCGTCAGGTCTTTTTGCAACAACTTGGTGTAGGTAAGTAGGCTCATTGAATTGAGCCAACGTATGCTTTTTTTCTTGGAAGTCTCCCGTTTCCCAGTCCACAGATAAAGCTGAACTAACCTGGATTTTCCCCGTTTGTATTTCGTGTTTTTCCAATTGGTTTATCACAACTTCGGGTTGCTCAAATCCGACGGCTACATGGCAAACATCAAAACAAAGTTGAATGTGTTTTCGGATACTTTCTTCGGCGACACTCCCCCATTTTTTTACGCCAAGCGGGAGAAGATAAGCCGAGTACCAGTCCAAAAATTCAGCCATATTTTCAATCAATCCATCAGGTTCAGGCTCAATATCAATATGTATAGATTTTCCTGTTTTTTGTTCCAGTTCTTGGAGAAACACGACCATAGAAAGGATATTTTCTGTGGCTTGCTGGTATGCTTGTTCCTTTTCTTGGATTGATTTCCACCAAAATTTATACGATAAAGGCGATGTAGAGATTCCTCCGCTCCTTTCATCGTCAGGCATTATTTGTGCGAGTACCAAAGCAAGATTTTGCGTATAAATGACGCGTTCTTCAGATGTCCAATCGGGTGCATGAACCAAATCTTTCACCACGCTTCCATGAAAACTTCCATACGGAAAACCGTTCATGGTTGTTACGGTAATTTGGTTTTGGACGAGCCAGCTTTTCCACTCCATTTGTGCTTGTTCAGCGTTTTTCAGGAAGTCTGCGGCTCTTTCAGCCAACCGAAGACCAAGATTAAATGGCTTTTGCGGAAAAAAAGAGGCGATCTTCGGAACGACTGCACGAAGTTCATTCGTATGTTCCGGCCAAGTTTCACCTGGGTGAATATTGGAACAATAGGTTATCTGTCCAAAAGGAGTGTACATAGCGTGTGATTGGTGTGGTTGAATAAAACAAATATAAAATAATTGTCTGAAATTCCCCCTTTTGGACTCAGTTAGCACATATTTATCGCAACAAATGCAACAATGTTTCATTTGTGTCAAATTTAGCTTGACACAAACATTCCCAAATGGTATCTTCGTAAGTTACAGCTTGATTGAAATGTGGGTTTGTGCCCAAAAGTGGCCTCTAACCGCATTTAGTTACCATTACACACTATGAAAGTCTCTCCGTTGCAGCCATTCCAAATGGTTTATGCTTTGTTCGAACATCAGTATTTAGGTCATATTTTTGAGTCTTTTGTCATTCAGGTGAATACGAAAGGACAATTGACCTACCAGTATCAAAATGTATCGCATAAAAACATCAATGAGTTTGCTGCAAACATTGATGCGAACGACATCAAATTAGTGCATTGTATGGACGAAATGCAACAAGAAGCAGTAGCCAAGAAATTCAATAAAAAGAAATTAAAAATCGTTGACTTCTTTCTTAAAACATACGATAAAGACAAAGGTGATAAACAATTACAAGGAGAAATTGACAACTATATGGAGCAGTATAGGTCGCTAATTTTACCTAAATTAATGAATAAAAAACTATTCATTATGGGTAAAGATGGTAATCCTATCTGGCAACCCATTGAGGTATCTCCTAAAATTGCACAAGTCTATTTTCATTTTGACCGACAAGAAGAGCAAACACTGTATTACCCTAACATTTTAGCGGACGGTGAGCGAATCAAGTTTCAGTTTAAAAAATCACGTGTTATCTGTGAAGAACCTGCTTTTTTACTCGTTGATACCACCCTTTACCGTTTTAAACCACACACAGATGGAAAAAAAATAAAGCCCTTTTTAGAGAGAAATAACATCGTCATCTCGCGTAAGATAGAAGAGAAATATTTTAAGAATTTTGTAGCGCCGTTAATCGGTCAGTTTAAGGTATATGCAAAAGGAATTGGTTTCACGATTCAAACACAAGAGTTACCCGTTCGCGTTCAATTGGTTGTAACAGAAAATCGATATCAAATACTCGAACTCGCAACGGGAAGCGCTACACAACCAGCTGACGAGGAAGCCAACAGCACATCTATTTCTTTGGAATTGCAGTTTGTCTATGGAGAGCGCACTTTTCCTTTTCAAAATTTTGCGTCACATGCATTTGTAGAAGCCATTCAAGAAAACGAGGAATGGACGTTCATCAAAATACCTAGAGACACGCTAGAAGAAAAACGAATTATACAGAGTATTGCTAAACTTGGTTTGCCTCTGGACAAAGGTGCTGTGACAAAAACTGTAAATGATGCATTCACTTGGCTTCAGAGGAATGCTCCGAACTTAGACGAGATGGATGTGCAGATTATCCAGCGGGAAACATCAGGAAAAAATTATTTCTTGGGTCATGCGGCTATTCGAGTAGAAATTGAAGAAAAAAACGATTGGTTTGACATCAAGACGAAAATCCGGTTTGGTGAATTTGAGATTGCGTTCGTGCAATTGCGAAAAATCATGAAAGCAGGGAAACGTGAATTTTTACTCCCGAATGGACAAGTAGCTGTCATTCCAGAAATTTGGTTTACGCAATACGAAGAGCTGTTTTCCCTAAGCGAAGAAGAAAACGGACAAGTACGTTTGAACAAATATCACCTTGTATTGGTCCAAGATTTAGCACTCGAAGGGCTTGCACATACGGTATTGCACAGAAAACTGAATACACTTCAACAATTTGAAGAAATTGCTCCAACCTTACTTCCTTCCGAATTTGCAGGGACTCTCCGCCCCTACCAAAAAGCGGGATACGATTGGCTACATTTTTTGCATCAGTACCAAATGGGTGGTTGTTTAGCAGATGACATGGGATTAGGAAAAACTGTTATGACATTGGCTTTCCTACAATCCATTCATAACCAACAAGATAAAGCGCCTTCTTTAATCATTATGCCGACTTCATTGATTTACAATTGGCAGAAAGAAGCGGAAAAATTCGCACCAAACCTACGAATTTACGTACATGCAGGAACCAATCGGGTGAAAGATACGAGCCCTTTTGAAGGAAAAGATTTAGTCTTTATGTCGTACGGGGTATTGCGGTTAGACATTGATTTTATCAAGAAATTTCGATTTACTTACGTGATTTTGGATGAGTCACAGGCTATTAAAAACCCTGCTTCAACTATTTCCATGGCTGTACGTGAACTAAGTAGCTACAACCGACTTATCTTGACGGGGACTCCTTTGGAAAATAGCACAATGGATTTGTGGAGTCAAATTAGTTTTATCAATCCGGGATTGTTGGGGACACAAACGTTTTTCAAGACCAATTATCAATTGCCTATTGAAAAAAAACAGGACGAAGAAATGACCAAGCGGTTATTCCGAAAGATAAAGCCGTTCATGCTCCGACGCCACAAGTCACAAGTAGCTACGGAACTTCCGGAAAAAGTAGAAAGTATCCAATATTCAACCATGACGGATGAGCAAGAAAAGGAATACGAAGAAACGAAATCGCATTACCGAAACCTCATTTTAGAGCATATTGAGAAAAAAGGCGTGCAAAAGTCACAAATGATTGTCTTAGAAGGGCTTACCAAATTGAGGCAATTAGCCAATGACCCACGACTCATTGACCCGACCTACGAAGGAAGTTCTGGAAAACGCCAAGATGTCATTCATAAATTGACAAGCATTTTAAAGCGAAAACATAAGGTTTTGATATTCAGTCAATTCGTCAAACATTTGCAATTAATCAAGGGATATTTAGAGGCAGAAGGCATTCCTTTTTGTTACCTAGATGGCGCTACAACCAACCGACAAGCAGAAGTAGAGCGGTTTCAGACAGATGAAAACGTCTTGGTTTTTCTCATTTCATTGAAAGCCGGAGGAGTTGGACTGAATCTAACTGCCGCAGAGTACGTCTTTTTGCTCGACCCGTGGTGGAATCCAGCGATTGAGGCACAAGCCATAGACAGAGCCCATCGAATTGGACAAACCAACACTGTTTTTACGTATAAATTCATCACGAAAAATACCGTAGAAGAGAAAATAATTTTACTCCAACAAGCGAAGCGCCGCCTATTTGATGAACTCATTACGACGGAAGAAACATTTGTAAAAGCATTGACAACGCAAGATATGCTCGCCTTATTGGACTAACGAATTATTCATCAATACCCCACCACGAACCTAAGAAATTCGTATTTTTGCGTTTTCTTGCAGGGAAATCCTGCGTATTCCG